>NZ_CP066744.1:1505000-1805000 GCF_016458825.1 Miniphocaeibacter halophilus | reverse complement strand
GTTGTTCTTCATTTTTTGCTAATATATTTATACCTGCAACAGATACTTTAGCTTGTGCTATTGCTGATAATAAACCAACTATTCCTACTGGTAATGCTGCTGCAACTGCATATAAACCTTGTGCTAAATTTAAATCTCCAACCATTACAACTAATACTATTCCTATAACGAATCCGTAAAGTCCTTGTGTACCTGGTAATAATTGAAGTACTAATGCCTTACCAAATTTTTCCGGTTCTTCTATTATTACTCCTGCAGCTGCTTCTCCTGCCATTCCAACACCCTTTGCTGATCCAATACCAGCAAACAAAACAGCTATTGCTATTGCTAAACCCTTAAATATAAGTCCACCATTTTCAATAAAAAATTCTGCCATTATAATTCCTCCTAATTATTTTCTCTTTTAATATTAAAATATTTAGATTTTTCTACTAATCCTTTAAAGGCTTTTCCTCCACCTTCATAGAATTTATTAAACATTTCTACATAAGTAAGTCTTGCTGTATGAACATAAGCACTTAAGTATGATAAGAATACATTGAATAATTGGAATATAACAAATACTATTAATCCTCCAATTGCTCCTAGTATTCCTGCACCAAATAGCATTTCTACAATCATATTAACAGCTAAAGCTATAAATCCTCCTGAAAGTGCTAAAGCCATAATTCTTAGGTAGGATACAAAATCTCCTATATAACTTGTAATACCATACAGTTCATAAACACCTGAGGCTACTTTTCCTACTATAGTTTCAGCATCTCTGCCTCCTGTAGCAACTATACCTACCATTCCAATTACAGAAATTATTATAAAAACTTTCCCTACTACTGGACTAATTCCCGGTATGAGTTTTGATATAGCAAATACAATTATTCCTATTAAAGTCATATACCAAAAACCTACATCAAAAATTGCATCCATAATTTTTTTGTCACGTATTTTCATATAAGCCTGTATAGCTAAACCGAAAAATAGGTGAATTCCACCTAATACTAATGATACCATTATCATTTTCATGGAATCATTAGAAGGACTTAAGATAGGATCTTCTATCATACTAAATCCGAAGAAAGAACCATACACTATTCCTGCTATACATGTACAAATTCCTATAAACATGAAAAATTTTACAAATTTTCTCATACTTTCTTTTAAGTTAAAGAATTTCAAACCTATAATACAACCTATGGTTAATAGTAATCCATAACCTAGATCTCCTACCATCATACCTGCAAATATCGCATAAAATGGTGCAAATAATGGTGTAGGATCAATTTCGTTGTATCTTGGTAGTGAATACATTTCCGTCATACCTTCGAAAGCTTCTGCAAATTTTCCGTTTTCTAATATAATCGGAACATTTGGATCATCTTTATCTGCTTCTTCTAATTCTAAATAATACCTGTTCTCTAGTATTTTATTTACTCTTGTTTTAAATTCTTCTTCTAAATTTTTAGGAACATAACCTTCTATTACATTTACCCTGTCTGTTTTAACAAAGTTTTCTACTGAAGTTTCACGTAACCTTACATTTGTTAAAAATTCATAGTAAACTTCAATATCTTCTAAAAATTTGACATTATCTTTAATAATATCTTCTTGTTGCAATATTGTTTTATTACTATTTTCTAAATCCTTTTGTAACTTAGAAATATCATCTTTAACTATTCCACTTGTATTTATTCTTATACTATTAAATCCATTTTTTCTTAAGATTTCTAAATCCCTATTTTTTTCTTCTAAGTTGCTTATAAATACAATATAGACATTTCCCTTATCTTCGCTAACAACCTCGATTACTGCATTATCTATATCCTTGTAATCATTTCTTAGGTTTTCCATATAGCGAGTTGGTACAACACCAGTAGTTACAAAAACCTTTTTGAATCCATATAGTTCAGCTATAGGAATATTAATTGAACTCCAAACTTTCAACTCATCTATTTTGAGTTTATTATTATGTATCTCTTGTTTGTTGTTCTCAATAATATCACTTGCTCTAAGTAGATTTTTATAAATTGATTTAAAATCGAACTTACTTCCCTTTTCTTTAATTTCTTCAAAGGAATAGGTAGCTACACCTTCTTTTAAAGATTTAATCATTCCATCTTTTTCTTTATATTTCGATAATAAATCAATTGACCAATTTACTTTAGTAAGCTCTTCATTTACAGCATTTACTTCATTATCTACTATAACTTGTTCTAATGATTCAAATTTTTCTTCATCTGACTTAGACAAATCATTAAAATGTACAAATTCAAAGTCTTGAAGTTCTTTTAGAAGATTACCCCTATCATAATTAAATGCAAGTAAATTAAATTTACTCATTTTAACTATTGCCATAATTCTTCACAATCCTCTCTACAATAGAATCTGCAATACTATTTAAATCATCATCTTTTGTGTTTAAAATTTTTTGAGATTCATTTTCTGCATTTTTTAATATAGGAGCTTCTATTTCTCTACTTTTCTCTTTAGCAAGCTCAAGAATCTTTTGTCTTTCAAGTTCAGCCTCTTTAACAATTTCATCGTATTTTTCCTTACCTTGAATTTTCATCTGTTCTTGAATTTCAAACGACTTATCCTTTGCATCATTAACTAAAGTCTCAGCTTTAATCTCAGCATCTTTAATTTTACTGATTGCATTGGATGACATATATTCACCCCCTTGTTTGATAACGATTTCAGAAATTTACATGCTTATGGCAATGACTAAATTACAACATTTATTAAGGTGTGTTAAAATAAACATCTCCCCCATTATAAATCATTACCATAAGTAAATATTAACACATTAAAAATTAATTATCAATTGTAAATTTATATATAATACAATTATTATTTTGTTCCAAATAATCTATCACCAGCATCTCCTAGTCCTGGCAAAATATATCCATGATCATTTAATTTTTCATCTAGACCGGCTACATAAATTGGAACATCAGGATGAGCCTTATGAACTACTTCTATTCCTTCAGGAGCAGCTATTATATTAACTAATTTTATGGATTTTGCACCTTTGTTTTTTAAATATTGAATAGCTGCAGCTGAAGAACCTCCTGTAGCCAACATAGGATCAAGTAATAAAATAGTTCTATCTGCTATATCTGTTGGTAATTTACAATAATATTCTACTGGTTCTAAAGATTCCGGATCACGATATAAACCAATATGACCAACTTTAGCTGCCGGTAAAATATTTAATATTCCGTCTACCATTCCTAAACCTGCTCTTAATATTGGAACAATTGCAACTTTTTTTTCCTGATAAGATTTTTGCTTTTGTTTTTTGCAATGGTGTTTCTATTTCTATTTCTTTTGTTTCAAAATCTCTTGTAACTTCATATGCCATTAACATGGCAATTTCTGCAACTAGATCTCTAAACTGTTTTGAACCTGTTTTTTTATCTCTTAAATATGTTAATTTATGAGTGATTACAGGGTGATCAAATATTGTAACATTATTCATATTTTTCCTCCTTATTTTAAAACACTATCTATATATTATCACTTATGCTTTATATTGTTAAAGATTTATTATAAATTTTTCTATTAAATTAATTATTTCATCCCTTGTATTGTCGTATATGAATTTTTCACTTCCATATGGATCTGTAATTTCCCCTTGTTTACCTTCGGCAAAATCCTTTAACAGAAAAATTTTGTCCTCATCAGGAAAATAATGTTTCAATATATCCAAATGACTTCTTCCCATAACCAAGACTATATCTGCCCAATCAATTTTTTCTTTTGATACCTGTGTAGAAATATGCCTTGTTAAATCTATTCCAATATCAGCCATTGATAATATAGCATTTTTACTAGCATAATCACCACTAGCTGCTATGCCTGATGATTTAGCCCTGTGGCTTAATCCCTTCCTCTTTGACAGGTCATTAAAAATATATTCCGCCATTGGACTTCTACATGTATTTCCAGTACAAACAAATAATACGTTCAAATTACACTCTCCTTATATTATGTGAAGAAGACTTTTTCAGTCTATTCATAATTCCTATACCTATTCCTTTTTCTTCAATGCCTTCGCAAATAATATAATCAACTTTCAATTTATCTGCCAACCTTAAATTCCTAAATAGATTATGAGCCATTTCATTTAATTTGTTTTTACTTCCTAGGCTTAAAAAAATATCATCTTTTTGTAAAATATTTTTATTCTCTTCAAATAAAATATAAGCCGTTTTCTTATTTGTATCCTTAGAATAATTTCTAATATACTCTTTAATTGAGTTATTATCACCAATAATAACTTCCATATTGGCCTTGGGAGCATAGTGTTTGTACTTTTGCCCTGGTGATTTTGGAATAATGTTATCTGAAATTAGTGCATTGTCATAAACTACCTTGTTTAAATATTCTTCTAAATCCTCTTTGTCGTAGAAACCCGGTCTAAGTATTGTGTAGGGTTTTTCTGTAACATCTAAAACTGTCGATTCAATTCCTATACTTGATTGACCTCCATCAATAATCAAAGGTATTTTTCCCTTTAAATCTTCATAAACATCATTTGCAGTTGTCGGTGACGGTCTTCCAGAAATATTTGCAGATGGAGCAGCTATAGGAACTCCTGATTTTTTTATAATTTCTCTTGCAATATTATGGCTTGGCATTCTAATTGCCACTGTATTTCCCCCAGCTGTAACTACAGAAGGAACAATATCGCTCTTATTAAAAATTACCGTTAAAGGGCCTGGCCATAAATTTTCCAATAATGTTTTTACATCTACTGGTAATTCTAAAATTAAATTTTTAATTTCTTCAATTTCTGAAATGTGAAGTATTAAGGGATTGTCCTGTGGCCTTCCCTTTACTTCAAAAATTTTTTTACAGGCCTCTTTTGAAAGTCCATTCGCACCTAACCCATAAACCGTTTCTGTTGGTATTGCAACTAATTCATTTTTTCTAATTATATCTGCTGCTTTTTTTATATATTCATAATCACTTTTTATATCATCAATTTTTAGTATTTCTGTTTGCATATTCATCACTCTCTAAACAATTTACTGGATCCATATGAATTACAATCCTAACGCCGCATTGGTTTAAAATTTTATTTTCCAAATCATCAGCAACTTCATGTACTTCTTTAAATATTAAGTTACATGGAAAATCTAAATGGACTGAACCATAAATATTTCCTTTTCCATATTCATGTAATTCTAATTTATGAACTCCTTGAACATTTTTCCCACTTAATAATATTTTTTCTATTTTATCTTCTAATTCTTCCGGTGGAGCTTCTCCTAATATTACATTTATAGAATCCATTGCAATATCATACCCTGATTTCAAAATTATAATTGAAACTAAAAGCCCAATATAACCATCAAGATTAATGTCTCCGTACTTATATATTAAAATTGAAATTATAATTCCAGAAGTTGAAAAAATATCACTTAAAGCATCTTTAGCTACACTAATAAGAGCTAGTGAATCAATTTTTTTACCAATATAGCTATTGTACCTATACATGAAAATTTTGACACATATAGAAAAAACCAAAATTATTATTGATAAAAAACCAGTTTTTATTTCCTCCGGGTAAATAATTTTTATAACCGATTCTTTTAAAAGACTTATACCTGTAAATAAAATAAAAAAGGATACTACTAAGGAAGAAATGTATTCCGACCTTCCATGTCCATATGGATGTTCCTTATCTGCAGGTTTAGCTGATAAAAAGCTACCAATTAAGGTTATTACCGAACTCATTGAATCTGCTAAATTGTTAAATGCATCTGAAATAACTGCTACAGAATTTATTAATAGACCTATTATTAATTTTGTAACAAATAATAATAGATTTAAGAATAAACCTATAATTCCTGATTTTTTAATATATTTATTTCTAGTTTCCTTATTCTCCACATCTTACCTTCCTATTAGATTATTAATTTTTTATAAATTTATTACATAATAAAAAACCTAAAATTTTAGGTTTTTTAATACGATTATTTACTAATGTCTACCCATGCAATATAGTTAGACAATGTCTCTAATTCTTCAATTGTCAATTCAATAGAACTATTTTTACTTCCACAAGCAGGATGAACTTTATCATAATCCTTTAAAGAATTATCTAAATAAACTTTCACACCTTCTTTAATACCAAAAGGACAAACACCACCTACTTCATGTCCTATTTTTTCTAAAGTCTCTTCTGGAGTAAGCATTTTAGCTTTAATTTTAAACTCATCTTTGAATTTTCTATTATCTATTTTTTTATCCCCTGCCATGACTACTATTATGGCTTCATCTTTTATTTTAAAAGCCAAAGATTTAGCAATTTGTCCTTCACTACATCCAATTTGTTCAGACGCCATTGAAACTGTTGATATCAATTCATCATGAACCGAAATTTTATTATCTAAATTAAATTTTTTAATATATTCTCTTGCTTTATCTAAACTCATAATTCCTCCGAAATATTATACCATAACTACAAACTCTTATTATTAATTATACATAAATAACCTCATATAAATTTACATTATTTACAAAATATTATATCACAACTAGACTTTTTTATTGTAAAAAATACAGGTATATGCTATTATAATAAAGTACTGATTTGCCGGAGTGGCGGAATTGGCAGACGCGCGGGACTCAAAATCCCGTGGTGGCAACATCGTGCGGGTTCGACCCCCGCCTCCGGCACCATGCATAATCACACTATTAAAATATATTCAGCATAATATTAAAGACATGATTTTAAATTAAATCATGTCTTTTTTAATCCAATATTATTTATTAAAATTATAATATCTTTAATGGCAATATATAATATTAAATCTAAATTTTCTAGCAACCTTCTTTAAATATACTAGGTAAATTTCCTCTTAAAGTTCTCATACTATTATTACAATAGTAACTACTTATATTAATTTTTAATATAGTGAAAATTAAAAAATTATAGTATCTAAATATTTGTTGATTTTAACAGCAGGTTTTATTTTCCCTTCTTCCTCTTAGGATTTTCAGGAAACCATCCCTTTCTTACTCTTTGTCTCTGTTCAAATAATTCCAATATACTCCACAAACAAGTAAAGCCCAGTACACTTAAAATTGCTGACCAAAAAATTTCTTCAATATAAAAACCTAAAGCTATAAAGATAATACCTAGAACTGCAAAAATAGGCCAAATTTTTACTCCAAAATAATACTCGCCTTTAATAACTATTGGATGAAATATTCCTATAATTAAAAAGGTAATTAGTCCTATTAATACGCCTTTCATTGTAACCTCCCTAATAATAACTTTATTATTTTATCAATAGAATAAATAATAATTTAAAATCTTTATTAGAGTATAGTTTGACTCTATTAATTATTTGTACCTTTCCCTTCCCCACCAATTTGGAAGTAATTCTTTTAAAGTAATGGTCTTTCTTAAATCATAATCTACCATAATTTCCATGTTTTCATTTTCAATATTTAACTGCATTAAAAATTCTCTACAAGCACCACAAGGCATTCCTCCAAATTCTTTAGGCTTTTCGTTTCGAAATGCTATTAAACGCTTTATCTTAGTTTGTCCACTACTCATATACATATTTAAAGCTGCCACTCTTTCAGCACATAGGTCCAATACTCCACAGGTACTTTCGATACAAAAACCTGTGTAAATTTCTCCATTTCCTGCTTCAATAGCACATACAACATGGTGAGCATAGACAAAAGGGGAAACTTCTGCTGGTTTATATTCTTTTCTTGCTTCATAATAAAGCTTTTCCCATGTTTCCATCAAATATTCCTCTCTGTTTTAAATTTATTATATTATAACTAATAACTATTGCTTTTTATTCTATTTTTTCATTTCCTCTTTAAATACTTCTAATATGTATTTTGCTACTTTTTCATCTTCATCTACACTTCCACCACTTACTCCAAGCCCTCCTATAACTTCTCCTTTTACTATAAGTGGATATCCACCACCAAATATTACTAATTTGGAATTTGTTATATTAATACCAAATGCATCTCCATCAACTCTTGCAATTTCCCCAAATTCCCTTGTACTTTGTCTAACTACTGCAGCTGTGTAGGCTTTTTTCTGAGAAATCTCTATACTAGGAAGTATTGCATCTCCAAATCTATAATAATAGATTAAATTTCCATATTTATCAGAAATCGCTACTGACATGTCCACTCCAATTTCCTTTTGTATTTTTTCTGACTCTTTAGACAACTTATTGCATAACTCTAAAGTAAGTAATGTTTTTTTCAAAATATTTCCTCCTTTAAATTAATTTATATAATCTTGTATAATAGTTCTACCCTATTTCTAATATTAAAACCTAATTATAGCTATAGGGCATTATTACTTTTTCCCTATCATCTGTTGGCATTTTATCATTTACTAAAAGATTACAATAGGTAATACAGTTTTCTCCATGTTTTTTTCTTATTGAATAAATAGTATTTTCTAGTTTTATATTTCTTTCATGTTCTTTTATATTTTCAAACATACATACTTGAAAAGCATAATTGTCATCTATTAAATCTATTGCTCTTATTGTAAGAGTACGTAAATTACTATTCCAATCATATTGTTTAAACAGTTCCATTGCTGCCTCTGTTAATTCTAAAGATGAAAATGTAGGATAGGCTAATTTCTTTTGAAATGTTTTTCTGGTTAATAGATTGCTTCTTACGTTAATTGCAACTCCTGTTGCCAACAACTCATATTCTATTAGTTTTCTTGAAATATCTTGAGCTAGTTCTTGAAAAACATCTCTTACTTCATTGTCATTCACTAAATCAGATTTAGTTGTAATTCCATGTCCTATGGTTTTTACCGATGACTTATAATGGTAATCCCTTACTTCTGAATCATCTATTCCATTAGCCCATTTCCATAGTTTTACTCCATTTATTCCTAAAATGTTTTTTAATATATTTACTTTTGTTTTAGCTATATCTCCAATTGTTTTTATTCCGATTTTATTTAATTTCTTTTTAGTCGCCTTTCCTACCATTATTAATTCTTCACATTTTAAAGGCCAAACAATATTTTTGAAATTTTCCTTATTAATAATAGTTACTGCATCGGGTTTTTTCATATCACTACCTAATTTTGCAAAAACCTTATTAAAACTAACTCCAATACTTACAGTTAAGCTTAATTCTTTCTTTATTCTATTTCTTATTTCCTCTGCAATCTTTTCTCCCGATTCAAATAGTTTAATAGAGCCTGTAACATCTAACCAGCATTCATCCATTCCATAGGGCTCAACCTGATTTGTATAATCATAATATATGTCATGAGCTTTTTTGGAATAATATAAATATTTTTCATAATGAGGAGGTAAAATTATTAAATTAGGACATTTCTTTTTTGCCTCCCAAATAGCCTCTCCCGTTTTAACGCCCATTTTTTTAGCTTCTAAAGTTTTAGCAAGAATAATACCATGTCTATTTTCCTCATCTCCTCCTACAGCTAAAGGCAGTCCTTTATACTGTGGATAATCAATTAGTTCAACAGATGCATAAAAGGAATTCATATCACTATGTAAAATTACTCTATTTTTTCTATTCATACTCAACCATTCCTAAATAAATATATCGAACATATGTTCGTGTATTTATTATATAATACTTTTTTTAAATTTCCAATAAAAAAAGAGCCCTTTAGATAAATAGCTCTTTAATATTTATTAATTATTTACATATATGTTTTTTTATTATCTCCATTAATCTTTCATCATTAGAGCCCTCTTGTAGTTCATACTGTACCTTTGAATCTCCATTTAAGCCTATTATTTTAAAGCCTTTTTCTAAATCTATATTAATTGTTAACTTATCATTTATAATAATTTTATCAAGTAATATAGTTTTAGTAATATTATCCCCTTCAAGTTTTCTATAGTTTAAACTTTTCAATATATTTGAAATTTCTTTTATTTCTTCTTTGTCCCTTATTTCCCAAATACATTCACTTAAGCGATGAGTTATAGAGATATTGTCTGTTGCTAAGTCTAAAGCTGCAAATATATTCTTTCCTACTATATCTTCTAATTCTTTTTCAACATTCTCTGAAACAGAATTTTCTCCACCAACAATTATTATATTTCTAATATTTTTATTGCTAGCAATGTATTCTTTAGTTTCTTTTGACAAGTTTTTTGGATTTGTAAGTAATATAGCTCCATTATTCATACTCGCCACCGATGCGGAAGCTAATCCATCTGGATAATCTGTTCCATCAACTAGAACAATAGTGTCTATATCTTGATTTAAATAGGTTTTATATGCTTTCGCCACTTCTACAGCTGTACCATATCTATTAGATCCGGCATAGCGTATTCCTGTTTCTTCATATTCTTCACTTGCTTGTCTAGGAATGGAATCTATGCCACCAAAAATAATATGTGGGAAAGTAGGTTCTGAATAAAGAAATAGTCCAGTAATTACTGAGTGAGTTTCATGATTTTTTGTGCTTTGTCCAACAAATGTAGGAGCACTTAATGAATCTGCAAAATTATAAGCGTTTATAACTGCAAATGTATCTCCTGGTGTAGGACTACCACTATGCCTAAAACATGCTGAAGAGATTTCATGAGCAGTTTCAAATCTGTCTTTTCCTGCTAGTCTTTCAGTAGTTCCTAAAATTTTTAAATTATCCTCAACATTTTTCGATATGGTTTCAATTCCCCCTAAAATATATATCTTACTTGGTTTCAATCTTTTAATTTCATTTCTAGTTTGAGATGTTACAATATTTTTAGTAACTAGCAATATAGGTGCATCTATTTGACTAGCCAAAGTTCCACCAACCAACGCATCAGGAAAATCTTCTCCACTGGCAACTATTACATATTTGCTTCCTTTTGGAAAGGTTTTTCTGCTAACCTCCACAGCTGTTTCGTACCTATCAGCTCCAGAAATTCTTGAAATATCTAAATCCCTTTCATTAGCTAATGATATTTTAGGAAATACCATTCCTAGAATAAATACTACAGATATAATTATTTTAAACAATCTCTTTTTCATTTTTCTTTCCTTTCTTGAGTTATAGAAGATTAGACTATCAAACCAAACATTTCTAATGATTTAAATATAATACTTTCATAATAATAAATTTAAAACCTTCTTCTTTATAATGAATATATATTCTAACAATATTATTTAACAAATTTATCTAAAATTACCTTAAGTCTATTTACTTCTGTTTCTAAAATACTATTTAGTAGATACTGGGGTTTTTCATCATTTATTTTAATAACATCAAAATTTTCACTAAATTTTATTTTATACTCCATGGCTATTTTCAGAGGAGCGTCATCTAATTCCCTATATTTAAATTATTTAAAATTATCTATTATTTCATTAATATCCTCCTTATCCCTAATTTCAAATATAATATTTTCATCATATAAAACAAATAATTCTATTTTATCTGTAGTAAAATCATATTCCCCCAAATCATTTCTATATTAATTATATTCTTCTATTTCTTTAATATATTCTTTTAAAAGACCGTTAATTTCCTCTACATCTTTTTCCTCTGCTTCATATTGAATTCCTTCTTCACCTTTTATTGAAATAATTCTAAGTCCTGTATTTGGCTCAAAGTAAATTGATATTTCCTCATTAAACTTCATTTCATAAGGCATTGCTAATTTATAGATATTACCTCCTGTTAGTTTTGTATATTCTATATTTTCAAGCGCTTTTATTATGTTTTCAATATCTTTGGCATCAGTTAGCTCTATTCTTTTTCCGTCTTTCAAAAACCAATCCGACAATACTATTTTTTCAGTTTCTAAATTATAATCTTTAAATATTTTTTTACTTTCATCAGACCTACAAGCACCTAGTATTACTGGAATAATTAATAAAGTTATTAGTAAAATAAATCTTTTTTTCATAGCCTTCCTCCTTATTATACTTATACCCTTTATAATAAAAACAAGAAAAACTATGATTTTGTGACAAAAAAAGAAGAACTAAAAAAGTTCTTCTTACTTCATTCCTTAATATACTCTTGTTCCAAAAGGCATTAATGCCAATTTTGCAAATTTAAAACATTGTAAACCAAATGGAATTCCAATTATAGTTATACATAATAATATGCCATTTCCTATTGCTGCAATAGCAAGTGGTATTCCACTAATTATTATCCATAAAACATTTGCTACTGTAGACATTGCCGTTCCCGGACCATATTCTACCTCTTTACCAAAGGGAAAAAAAGCCAAACCAGCTATTTTAAAACATTGTCTTCCTATTGGTATTCCTATTATAGTTATACTCCAAAGAATTCCGGCTAAAGTCCAACTAAGTCCCTGCCAGAAACCACTAAAAATAAACCATAATAAATTTCCTAAACACCCCATAACTATCCCTTCCTAATAATTTATATTCTTAACTATATTATAAAGGTTAATCTTATAGTTTTGTTGCTGTAAATATTACAATTAGTCTACATTTTTATATTTCTAATTTTTATAATTATTAATGAATAATTTATAAATCCTTTACCATTTTTATATGAGGACACCATTCATCATAATAAATATCACCTATTCGCCTAAAACCACATTTCTTATAAAACCTTTCCACTTCCTTTTGTGCTGATAGTTTTATTTTATTTCCTCCTAATTTAATTACCTTTTCCTCTAATATTTCTATGATTTCTTTTCCTATTCCATATTTTCTATAATCTTTCAAAACTGCAACTCGACCTATAAAATATTCGTTTTTATTTTCTAAATCTTCATAAAGTCTAGCTGTAGCAACCGGATTTTCATTATAATAGTATAGTATAAGTAAGGAATTTTCATCTATTTCATCAAACTCATTATTAAACTCTTGCTCCTTTATAAAAACCTCTTCTCTAATTTTAATTATATCCTCATTTAATTTGTCAAAAAATTTATGCATATTTTCCCTCTAACATATAAAAATAAACAGAATAGCATGTAACTGCTAGCTATTCTGTCTTTAATTATATTATATTTTCTATAATTTTTTATTTATTTCTTAATACCTTCAAGGATTTTTTCAATTTTTTTATTGCCCAAATATAATGGCTTGAGGTTACTGATACAGCATAGCTTCCTAATGTAGAACCACCTGTCCATGAATATATCTTTTTCATAAATAATTCTTCATTTGAGAATTCATCAATTAATTTCATAACATCGTTATGACTTTCCCTTAATATTTCTTCTGAAGTCTCTAGACTGGTATTCTGATGTTTTTCCCATAATTTTATATTCATTTGACCATAATTTCTCCAATTATAAGGAGCTGGTAGAAAGGATTTCTCCTTCCCTTTTAAGTTACTATTTACCCAGTCTAAAAATAGTTGGTGCCATTCATACAGATGAATTAAAACATCCCTAAGATTTTTATCTCTCTTCCAATGAGCCTCTTTTCCTATAAAATCTCCATAATCTAAAGTACTAAGCTTTTCTTCTTCTGTCATTGTATTTATTATATCCCATAATTTATCATACTGTAAATTTGATGATTCAATTAAATCTTTTTTACTTGTAGCTCTTGCCATAGATTTTCCTTCTTTCTAAAGTTACTATTTAATAAAATAACATGCCTCTGTAACATATTCCTCTTCATTTTTGGTTTGCGCCGGAGAAACATGAAAAATATTTACCATCTTACCGGTTAAACTTAAATTATTTTCTTCTATATAGTAAGCTACCGCCTCTGCAACTTTTGGCATTTGTTCATATGAACCTGAAAAAGTTACTGAAACTACTTTTTGCTCTTCTGTCCTTATAAATTTTACATCGTCATAATCCTCTTTATCTTCTACTGTAACTTGAATTTCTATATCTATATCTTCTTCTTTATATTCATCATCATGATAAATAGCCATAGTATATCCATCATAAATAGGTTTTATATTATTTTTAGTAATAATTTCATATATTTCATTCCAAAGTATTCCTTCATCATAGTAAGTAGGTATTTTCTTTCTTAGAGAAATTATCCTACGCTGTGGAATTGTTTTTTCTACTACATTGTAATTAATCATATTTAGGTTTTTATTTGCATCAGACACTATTTCAAGTTTATGTATTTGTTTTTCTAATTTTTCTTGTTCTTCTTTTATTTCCTCTATTCTTATTTTATAATAGGATAATAACTCCTCTTCTTTATGCTCATTTTCAATTAAGTTTTTTATTTTTTTCAAAGAAAATCCTAATTCCTTATATACCGTTATCTTAGATGCTTTTTCTAACTGATTTGCTGAATAATACCTGTAATTTGTATTTTCGTCTACTTTATCAGCTTTTAATAAACCTATTTCGTCATAATGCCTTAGCATTTTAATTGTAATGTTTGAAAGTTTTGAAAATTCACCAATTTTAAACATAACCCACCTCTTTCTTATTATTCTTATTATAACCTCTCCCATTATAGGAGAGTCAATTAATTTAAAATTAATTCTAAAGTTTCGTGCTATTTTAAAAAAAGACAAAAAAAAGAACCATGCACTTGCATGGCCCTTAAATTTTATTCTTCTGTTTTGCTATAATCGTAGCTTGCCATTCTCTTGTAGTTAGCATATCTTTCGTTAGCATCTCTTTCTGCTTCAGCAAATAGTGTTTCTGCTTCTTCAGGGAAAGATCTCTTTAATGAAGTATATCTAACTTCTGAGTTAATAAACTCTTGGAAGGAAGCTTTTGGTTCTTTTGAATCTAATTGGAATGGATTCTTTCCTTCTTCTTTAAGTCTAGGATCGAATCTATATAGATGCCAGTAACCAGCTTCTACAGCTTTCTTTTCTTGTTTTTGAGATTTACCCATACCAGACTTAATACCATGGTTAATACATGGAGCATAAGCTATTATTAATGATGGACCTGGATAACTTTCAGCTTCTCTTATAGCTTTTATTGTTTGTGCTTGGTTTGCACCCATAGCTATTTGTGCTACATAAACATAGCCATAAGTTGTAGCCATTAATCCTAAGTCTTTCTTTCTTATTCTCTTACCTGCTGTTGCGAATTTTGCTACAGCTGCTGTTGGAGTAGATTTTGATGATTGACCACCTGTATTTGAGTATACTTCTGTATCCATTACTAAAATATTTACGTCTTGTCCAGAAGCAATTACATGGTCTAATCCACCGTAACCTATATCATAAGCCCATCCGTCTCCACCAAATATCCAAACAGATTTCTTAATTAAATAATCTTTTCTTGATATTATTTCTTTAATTATTTTATCTGCATCATTATTTCCAGTATTAGCAACTAAGTTTGGTAAAATATCACCAGTTGCAGCTTTTGAAGCTGTTACGTCGTCTATTCCTTCTACCCAAGCTTTAAATGGATCATTTAGTGGTGAATCTATATTTAATTCTAAGAATTCTTCCATTAAGAATTTAATTTTTTCTCTAGTTTTTTCAACACCTAAGTGCATTCCAAAACCATATTCAGCGTTATCTTCAAATAATGAATTAGCCCATGAAGGTCCTTTTCCTGTTGCTGAATTTTGACAATAAGTTGTTGCTGGAGCTGAACCACCCCAAATAGATGAACAACCTGTAGCATTAGCTATCATCATTCTGTCACCAAATAGTTGAGTTATTAATTTAGCATAAGGAGTTTCTCCACAACCAGCACAAGCTCCTGAGAACTCTAATAATGGTTGTTTAAATTGACTACCTTTTACAGTTGTGTCTGCAACTAAATCTTCTTTATATCCAACTTTTTCATGTGCATAATTCCAATTGTCTTTTTGTGCTTGATATTGTTCTTCAAAAGGTTTCATTATTAAAGCTTTTTCTTTTGATGGACATACGTCAGCACAGTTACCACAACCTGTACAGTCTAATGTACTAACTTGAATTCTAAATGTATAGTCTTCTAATCCCTTACCTATTGCTTTTTTAGTTTCAAAACCTTCAGGTGCATTAGCTTTTTCTTCTTCTGTTACTAAGAACGGTCTAATTACTGCATGAGGACAAACATAAGCACATTGGTTACATTGTATACAATTATCTATTTGCCATTCTGGCACTTCTAAAGCTATTGCTCTTTTTTCGTAAGCTGAAGTTCCCATTGGGAATTCTCCATTAGCTCTATCTGCAAATTTTGACACTGGTAAGTCATTTCCTTCTTGAGCATTCATAGGAATTACTACTTCTCTAACGAATTCTGGAAGATTTTCATCTTTAGTATCATCTGCATCTAAGTTAGCCCAAGCTTCTGGAACGTCAATTTTTAATACTGAATTAACTCCTTCGTCTACAGCCTTATAGTTCATATTTACTACATCTTCACCTTTTCTACCATAAGCTTTTACTATTGCTTCTTTTAATCTTGTAATAGCTTCGTCTAATGGTAATACTTTTGAAAGTTTGAAGAATGCTGATTGCATAACCATGTTAATTCTTCCGCCTAATCCTATGTCTGCTGCAATTTTAGATGCATTAACTATATAGAAATTAATGTCATTTTCAGCAATATATCTTTTCATTGAATTAGGTAAATGAGTTTCTAATTCTTCTGGTGACCAAATACAGTTAAGTAAGAATGTACCACCTTTTTTAAGACCTCTTAATAATTTGTATTGATTAACATATGATTGTTTTGAACATGAAATAAAATCTGCACTATCTATATAGTAAGTTGATTTTATTGGTTGGTTACCAAATCTTAAGTGAGAAATTGTAACTCCACCAGATTTTTTAGAATCATATTCAAAATAACCTTGAGCGTACATATCTGTACCATCACCTATAATTTTTATAGCTGATTTGTTAGCTCCTACTGTACCATCAGAACCGAATCCCCAGAATTTACAGTTAATAGTTCCTTCAGGAGAAGTGTGAATGCCTTCTTTAACTTCTAATGATCTATTTGTTACATCATCTACTATACCAATTGTAAATCTCTTCTTTGGTTCTTCACTTATTAAGTTGTCATAAACTGCAACTATTTGTGCTGGAGTTGTATCTTTTGAACCTAATCCGTAAATACCACTTAAGATTATTGGTTGATTTTCTTCATCATAATAAGCAGATTTAACATCTAGATATAAAGGTTCTCCAAGTGATCCTTTTTCTTTAGTTCTGTCTAAAACTGCAATTCTTTTTACAGTCTTTGGTATTACGTTTAGCATATGCTCTTTTGAAAATGGTCTGTATAAATGAACTTTTACAACACCAACTTTTCTACCTTGAGCTGCTAAGTAATCAATAGTTTCTTCTATTGTTTCAGTTACTGATCCCATAGCTACTATTATGTCTTCTGCATCTTCTGCTCCATAATAGTTAAATAAACCATAGTCTCTTCCTGTAATTTTGTTTATTTCATTAATATAATCTTCTGCTACTCCAACTATATCATCATAGTAGTTGTTTGAAGCTTCAACAGATTGGAAATATATATCTGGGTTTTGTGCTGTTCCCATTGTCTTTGGTCTTTCAGGGTTTAATGAATTATTTCTAAATTCATTAATTGCATCATAGTCAACTAATTTTGATAATTCATCATAATCCATAACTTCGATTTTTTGAATTTCATGAGAAGTTCTAAAACCATCAAAGAAATGTAAGAATGGTACCTTACCTTTAATTGCTGCTAAATGCGCTACTGAACCTAAGTCCATAACTTCTTGAACAGAACCTGAAGCTAATAAAGCAAATCCTGTTTGTCTTGCTGCCATAACGTCTTGGTGGTCCCCAAATATACTTAATGCATGAGAAGCTAAAGCTCTAGCTGATACGTGGAATACACCAGGTAATAATTCCCCTGCTATTTTATACATATTTGGAATCATTAATAATAATCCTTGAGAAGCTGTAAAAGTAGTAGCCAATGAACCTGCTGCTAAAGCACCGTGCATTGCTCCTGCTGCTCCTGCTTCAGATTGTAATTCTGAAACTAGTACTTTTTGACCAAATATGTTCTTTCTTCCATTCGCAGACCATTCATCTACATATTCCGCCATTGTTGAAGACGGAGTTATTGGATAAATTGATGCTACATCTGTGAATGCATACGCAACATGGGCTGCAGCCATGTTTCCATCCATAGTCATCATATGTTTTGCCATTAATTATACCCCCTATAAAGTATCTATATATTTTAATAATTTATATACCGAGTAATTATATACTCTTTTAAAAATTATTGTCAACTTTGTGACTCATTTTGCATATCTGCAATAAGTCTTTTATTTAATTCCAATGCTGCATTGTATCCAAAGGATCTCTGTCTAAAGTTTCTTACAGCAACCTCTACAATCATAGCAACATTTCTACCTGGTTTAACAGGTACAGTAATTTGATTAACTTTTACTCCTAAAATTTCTGTATATTCGTCATCTATTCCTAAACGATCATACTCTTTGTCATCATCCCATTGTTCTAAGGCAATGACCATATCTATTTCAGTTTGAGATTTAACACTTCCAACTCCATACAATCTTTGGATATCCAATATTCCAATTCCTCTTATTTCAAGAAAATGTCTTATATTTTTAGGAGCTTGTCCCATTAAACCTCTTTCTAGTTTTCTAACTTCTACAACATCATCTGCAACTAATCTATGACCTCTAATAATTAAATCCAGTGCAGTTTCAGATTTTCCTACGGAACTTTTGCCAATTATTAAAACTCCTACACCGTAAATTTCCATTAAACCTGCATGCATACTAATTTCTTCACTTAAAACATATTCTAATTTATCGTCTATTTTTGAAATTAATCTTGTAGTAGATCTTGCAGATCTTAGTAAAGTTCTATCATAATAATCAGCTAGGTCTATTATTTCTTCATTAATTTCCTGATTATGGGAAAATATTAAACATGGAATTTTATAGGATAAAATACCTCTTACTCTTTCGTATCGCATACTATTATCCATAGAATTTAAATAAACATTTTCTGTTTTCCCAATTATTTGTAATCTTTTAAAAGGAAATTGTTCATAAAAACCAGCCAGCTGAATACCAGGTCTATTTACTTGTGCATTTGTTATAAAAACTTCGTCAAAATCCGAACTTTTTTTAATAATTTCTAAGTCGAGTTCCTTACATAAGTCACTAAGTTTTATACCTTTCAATTTTTCTCCTCTTTAAAAAAATTATAAATATTCTCCGCAGTTGATCTATTAATCTTATCTACTTCCATTAACTCTTCAATTGAAGCTTTTTTTATTTTATCAATTGATTTAAAATGCTTTATTAAAGCTTTTTTTCGTATATTTCCAATTCCTTCAATTTCATCTAACTGAGATTTTTTTAAGTCATGTTCTCTTAATTTTCTATGATAGTTAATTGCAAATCTATGTGCTTCTTCTTGAATTTGGAAAAGCATTCTATATAAAGCTGAGGATACTTTTAATGGATATTCTTGATTTTCATAAATTATTCCCCTTGTTTTATGAAAATCATCTTTTACCAGGCCAATAGCAGGTATTGCTAAATTAAATTCCTTAAGAACATCTTTAGCAATATTAACTTGTCCTTTACCTCCATCCATTATTATTAATGATGGTCTTTTTCCAAAGCCTGATAAATTATTCCCTTTTTTATTTTCAACTATAAATCTAGAAAATCTCCTTGTTAATACTTCCCTATGACTTGCGTAATCATCTGCGCCTTCTACTGTCTTTATTTTAAATTTTCTATATTCCTTTGGTGTTTTTTCTCCATTTTCAAAAACAATCATGGAGCCAACCGATTGTACCCCTGAAATATTAGAAATATCATAACACTCTATTCTTCTTGTATCATCTATACCTATTAATTCTTTTAACTCTTTAACTGCAGCATCCTTATTTCTTTCTCTTCTTTGCTTACTAGTTATATGTTTTTCCAACATTTCTTTAGCATTTGTTTCCACCATTTCAACAAGTTTTACCTTTTCTCCTCGTTGAGGTTTTACAATTTTCACTTTGCTACCTTTTTCATTACTTAAATACTTCTCTAAGGTATCTAAATCTTCAGGTAGAATATCTACTAAAATTTCTTTTGGGATAAAAGCCATATCTAAATAAAACTGCTTTAGAAAAGAGCTCATAATTTCACTATCTTTTTCATAGAATTCATCTTCTATTGAAAAATGTTCTCTATCTATTATCTTACCATTTCTCATTAAAAATACTTGAACACATATATCCGGACCGTTTCTAGCTAATGCAATTATGTCCATATTTGTTCCCTTAGCATTTCTAACTTTTTGTTTCTCTATAATTGTTTCTATATTTTGTAGATTATCCCTATATCTTGCAGCTAGTTCATAATTTAATTCTTTACTAGCCTGTAACATTTTTTCCCTTGTCTCATCAATTATTTTGCTTTCCTTGCCCTTTAAAAACAATTCAACTTCTTCTATGTTTTTTAAATATTCTTCTTCTGAAATATTTTTAATACAAGGTCCACTACATTTTTTTATATAGTAGTATAGACAAGGTCTCTTTAAATACTGGCCTTTGTCAAAATTTAAATTACATCTTCGTACTTTAAACATATCTTGCAAAATTTCTATTATTTCTGTAACAGCATATGCATTAGGAAAAGGTCCAAAATATTTAGCTCCATCTTTTTTAATTACTCTATCTTTAATTATTCTTGGAAATTTTTCATTATTAATTTTTATAAAGGGATATTTTTCACCATTTTTTAATAAAATATTATATTTTGGTTTTTTATCTTTTATAAAATTAGATTCAAGAATTAATGATTCTACTTCATTATCTACTATAATATATTCAAATCTTTTTATATGTTTAACCATTTCAATTACTTTTTCAGTTTGGTTACTAGTACTTGTAAAATATTGCCTTACTCTCTTTTTCAAGTTTTTAGCTTTACCAACATAAATAATTTCATCATCTTCGTTAAACATCATGTAAACACCAGGTTTATCTGGTAGTCGCTTTAATTCTTCCCTTATATCAAACATTAAACTCCTTATTTATTACAATATTAAAACCAAAGTATTTTCTAATATATTAAACATTATTAGTCTGCTTTAAAACAAGAAAAACATGTCTTGTTATAATACTGCTGCCTTACTAATTTATATTACAATTTTCATAATATTTCCTATATAACTTTTGTTTTTTCTTTTAAATATTCTAATTCTTCACCGTTTAAATATTTTGATAATTCTTCATAACATCTATTGTGATATTCGTTTAGCCATTGTATTTCTTCACTTGTTAAAAGTTCTTTAATTACAGGTTTTGTATCTATAGGACATAATGATAAAGATTCAAAACCGTAAAATTCTCCAAAGTTTGTTTGGAATTTATCAATACATAGCATTATATTTTCGATTCTAATACCATGACTACCTTCAATATAAACTCCAGGTTCATTTGATGTAATCATTCCAGGAACCATGTTTATATTATTACTTCTAGGTGAAATATTTTGCGGACCTTCATGACAAGCTAAAAAATATCCTACTCCATGACCAGTCCCATGATTAAAATCTATACCCTTTTCCCATAAAGGTTGTCTTGCAATAATATCCAATGCAGAACTCTTAGTTCCCTTTTTAAATATTGCTAGCATAAGACGAATATGTGATTTTAATGTTAAAGTATAATGTAAACTCTCTTCTTCTGTTACATCACCTAAAGCAATAGTCCTAGTTATGTCTGTGGTACCGTCAAGATATTGCCCTCCACTATCTACCAAGTATAGCCCTTTACTTCTTAAATATACAGGACTTCTGTCACTTGGAGAATAATGTGGAAGAGCTGCATTTTCACCATAAGCTGATATTGTTTCAAAGCTAGGTTCAATAAATAATTCCTGTTCCTTTCTAAATTCTAATAATCTTCTTGAGCAGTCCATTTCTGTAATTTCGTTATTACTAGAAACATTTTCTTCTACCCAATTTAAGAATTTTACAAGGGCAACACCATCCTTTATATATGCATTTCTTTGATTTTTTATTTCTATGGTATTTTTTACAGCCTTCATATTAGTTGTAAAATCAATTCCTGTTTTTTTATTAATGTTTTCCGGCAGAGAATTAAATAATTTTACATTAACTCTACTTGGATTAAAATATATGGTTTTTGTAGAATTCAAATTTTTAAGTTCTTCAAATATAATTTCATACTCATCTACTTCAACTCCATTTAATTTTAAGTTTTCAATTATATTTTTATCAACCTTTTTAAGATCTACAAAAAGGGTAGTTTTATCCTTATTAATTAATACATAGGATATAATAACAGGGTTGTAATCTACATCTAAACCCCTTATATTTAATAAATAACTTATATCATCTAAACTGGAAAGTAAATAATAATCTATATTGTTTTTTTCCATAAAATCTTTAACTTTAGCTATCTTTTCTTTGGCTGTTATACCAGCATAGTTAACATCATGTAGGAAGATTTTATCCATTGGTTTACTAGGTCTGTTTTTCCATATTTCACCAATTAAATCCCTATCTGAAAGGATTTTTTTGTTTTTTAAACCTTTCTTTAAATCTAAATAAGCTGAATAACTATAGGTTTCTCCATCAAAAGCTACAATACCATTTTCTTCTACTTCACTATTTAAAAATTCTATAATTGTAGGAGTTCCTTCTACTCCCATTTTATACAAGTCAATTCCTGAACCGTCAAGTTCTTTTGTTGCTTGAATGAAATACCTTCCATCTGTCCATAGTCCCGCCTTGTTATTGGTAATAACAAAAGTTCCTGCTGAACCGGTAAAACCGGATATATATTTTCTAGTTTTATAATAGTCGGCAATATACTCAGATTGATGTGGATCTGATGTAGGTACAATATAAGCATCTATATTATATTTAAGCATTAAATCTCTTAAATCCTTTAATCTATCTTTAACCATATTTCTCCTCTCTGTTTTTTAATTATCAATGTAATTATATCATAACATTTACAATTTATTGCTATTTATCTGTCATTAAATAATCCAATAATACATTTAAATCCTCAGGTGTATCAACATCTAAATTCGCACCTTCATCATCAACTTGTACACATTGAATACTATTTTCTATGTAGCTCCAAAAACCTCTAAGGCCATTATCTCCCTCATAATTTAGAATTAATGGTATACAATCGCTTTTAATAAGAGGAGGATGTTTCCTATATTGTTTATATAGGGGAAAAACCACTAGATTATGTTCATTATCCTTTTCAATAATAGTTTTATAACTTTTCTCTGAAATAGCCGGCATATCACCTGGAATTAAAAATACCCCATAACAACTGCCTATATTGCTAATTCCCTCTTTTATGGAATCTATCATTTCTAAATTTTTATAATTTTCATTAAATACAAATCTTAATTTGTCACCGTATTTACTTGCTAATACTTCACGGATTTCTTCAGCCTTATTACCAAGTACTATTGTAATTTCGTCTACTCCTCCATTAAGCATATTATCTATAGTGTGAAAAATTAATGGTTTTCCCCTTAAATCCATCAATAATTTATTTTCTCCCATTCTAGATGAAAGTCCTGCTGCTAATATTAATCCCTTGTATATTCTTTTCATAGTTGCCGCCTCTTAATCTTCCAATTTTTTATTTCCAACAAATATTTCATTGAATTTTTTATTTGCAAATCTTCTTACTTCTGTATCAAATTCCATATATTTATCTAAATAGTCTTTGCCTTCTTCCGTTAAAATGCTATTTCCACCTTGTTTTCCGCCATGACGTCTTTTTACAACCTCAAAACCTAAAGCATCTTCAACAACTTTTATCATATTCTATGCCTTACTATAGGACAAAGCCATATGATTACAGGCTTGTTTTACCGATCCAACTTCATTTATTAATTGAAATAACAATTTTGTTCTTGAATCAAAAAACAATGCTTCTTTTTCAATATTAATCCTTAAAAAGGGATGTAAAATTTGCGTGTTATGTATTGCCACAAGTTCTGAAACCGACTCCATTTCATCAATACTATGTATTATTCCCTTATCTTTTACATTTAAAAACCTTCTTCTGTCTTTTAAACTTCTTACCGTTTCTCTCATACTTAAAGTAGAATTAAGAAAAATATCAAATATATTTTTATCCAATAAAATAGGATGACCGCTTTTCCTTTTAAAAGAAGGTGAAACAATGTCACCTTCTATTGTAATTAATTCTAATAGGGTTTTAAATTTAAACATAGGAACGGAAACAGGAGTAACCAATACTCTGTCAACTTTATTGTATAGATAATCTAAACCAATTTTAACTAAATTTATCATTGTAGGTTGTACATTATTTTTATTATGTAAAAATATTACATCATAATCCCAAAGATGACGCTCTAAATCATAATTTTCTTCACCTAATACTATTATTTTAGGATACACTTCAGCCTGTTGGAAAGTAAGTACCTCTCTTTTTATTAGTGATATTGAACCAATAACAGATAATGGATCAATTGACTTTCCAGAATCGTTTTCATTTCCTACAACAATAATTCCACCAATTTTTTGCATCGTTTCATTCCTCCGTATCTAGTTTTTATTTTACCATAAGTTATTATAATTATTTACAATAAATATCCCCTATGGTAGAATTTATAAGGGTTTTGTAATAATTAATATTAAGAAAGAGTGATTAAATGAAATTAGGTATTGTAGGTTTACCAAATGTAGGTAAAAGTACTCTATTTAACGCAATAACAAAAGCAGGAGCAGAATCTGCTAATTATCCATTTTGTACAATAGATCCAAATATAGGAATAGTAAATGTTCCAGATGAAAGACTTGCAAAATTATCTGCAATTAGTGGTTCAAAAAAGCTTATACCTGCAAATATAGAATTTTACGATATAGCTGGACTTGTAAAAGGAGCTAGTAAAGGTGAAGGACTGGGAAATAAATTCCTTGCTAACATAAGAGAAGTAGATGCAATAGTAGAAGTTTTAAGATGTTTTCAAGATGAGAATATTGTCCATGTAGACGGTAATATTGACCCATTGCGAGACATAGAAACAATTAACTTAGAACTTATTTTTTCCGATATGGAAATGGTAGAGAAAAGACTTGATAAATCTAGAAGAGCATTAAAGGGAAATAAGGATTTGCAAGAAGAAGTAGATTTATTGGAAAAATTATTAACAGTATTAGAAGAAGGAAAATCTGCAAGAGTTTTAGATTTAAATGATGACGAGAAAAAACTTTTAAAAAATTTTAATCTGTTAAGTGATAAACCAATAATTTATGTTGCAAATGTTTCCGAAGAAGAAGTTGCCAATGCCGATTCAAATGAATTTGTAAAACAAATCAAAGAATTTGCTGCAGCTGAAAATGCTGAAGTAGTTGCTATTTCTGCACAAATTGAGCAAGAGATTTCAGAACTGGAAGATGACGAGAAAAAAGAATTTATTGAAGCTATGGGATTAGAAGAATCCGGTGTTAATACATTAATAAAAGCCAGCTATTCATTACTTGGACTAATGAGCTTTTTAACTACAGGAGAACAAGAAACTAGAGCTTGGACAATAAAAAAAGGAACAAAAGCTGTAGATGCTGCCGGTAAAATCCATACCGATATTTCAAGAGGATTTATTAGAGCTGAAATTGTTAGCTATGATGATTTAGTTGAATTAGGAAATATGAACGCTGCAAGAGAAAAAGGACTGGTAAGACTAGAGGGAAAAGACTATATAATGCAAGATGGAGATGTGGTCCATTTTAGATTTAATGTATAGAATTTTTATAAAAGGCTAGATATCAACAAATGTTAGTAGCTAGCCTTTTTCTTAATTTTCTTTTATTTTTACAAATTATAGTTTAATATGCAAATAACTGTACAAATTCAATATAACCATCTGGTCTTATATGTGATCCTATATTTATTTTAGTTGCTGTTTCTGTCAATATATTAGACTTATGTCCCGCAGAACCCATCAAACTATCCATAGCTTCTTCTGGTGTATGACTTGCTGCTAAATTTTCTCCTGCTGGTAATAACCCTGTTCCTTCAAAAACAGTAACCCATCTACTACCATCTGGTCTAATATGACCTGGATACTCACTAGCTTCCTCTGCTCTTATTTGTGCTGCATCATTTAAAGCATCTGTCCACTCTAATAGATACAGCCCTTTTTCTGCTCTAACCTCATTTACTAACCTAAACATTTTTTTATTCATTCTTTCATAATCTGCCTCAGTTGGCCCTGTTGGAACTTCTGGTTCTAGATCTTCTGGTTGTGTTGGATTAGTTGGATTATCTGGTTCCTCTGGTTCCGTTGGATCTGTTGGTGTTGTTCCACCACCATTATAAATTGGTACTCCTCCACCTACATAAATTACTTCTTCCGCCGTATTTATTAATCTTATATCCTCATTTGTTAATCCATTTGTATTTACTAGTAAAATATTTGCACGTAACACACCTGCTAAAGTACTTGCTGCTAATGCATCTGGGTAGTCATTCCCTTTTACTACTATTAATTTATCTGTATTAAACTCTTCTACAACTTTTTGACTTGTAACGTATCTATCCCTACCTGATACATTACGTTTTGTATTTCCTAATACTCCACCACCTACGGTTATGTCAAAATTATTAGCTGCATTATCAGATAATCTTACCAAACTACCATGTTTTATTGCAAATGGTACTGCAGATAAAGCATCTGGAAAATCATTACCTCTTACCCCTACATCTCCATAATATATTTGATTATTTCTATTCTCTATATATTTTATTACTTCGTCACTTGTTCTATATCTATTAGTACCTGATAATCTTGTAAAGTTATATCTAGCTCTTAGTCTTTGTTCTAAAGACCTATTCTTCACTACTGTATTCTGTCCACCTACTACAATAACATTAGTTGGATTATACCTGGCTACTTTTTGTTCTAGCCTAGCATCCTCTAAGATTAATGGATAATTATATTTATAGGTTAAGTTACCTGCACTTAATGCATCCGGGAAACTATAACCCGCTGCTACTACTACTGTTTCTGTATTAGCACCTAATCTTACCGCTTCATCTACTATTTTCATATTAGTTTCAAATCTATCTCTTCCTTCTAAATGTAAATTAGAGGATGCATAAGATATATTCACCAATACTAAGATATTTAAAACTCCTATTATTGAAAATGATATAAATTTCCTTAATAAATTTTTCATACATTTTCCCTCCTGTTAATATATTTAATATAATTAATACCCTTTTCTTGAAATATTATTATTTAAATTATTTATTTAAAATAAATATCGATAATATCCTTTCCTTTTAAAATCTTCGTATTAAGAAACATCTTGGAAAGAGATGCTAACATATGGCTTATTTTGGTGGTTAGCGATTTTTTACCACTTAGATAAGTTGTTAGATTAAATTAGTAACTTTTTATGTAGAAAATAAGTTATTAAAATAAAAAATAGGAAGCAGAAAATTAATCCACCTTTTTTATAAATCACTTCTCGCAAATTTCTATAGTGTTACCATCAGGATCTTTTATATTAAAGTATCTATATAAACTATGTACATTAAGATATAAAATTTCTAATAATTCACCAATGTTTTCTTTTTTCAATCTTTCATATTCATCTTTTAGATTATCAACTTCAAAATTTAAAACCATTATATTGTTTCCTGTTAGTTTACTTTCTTCTTTAAATATATTTATATATTCTTCATTTGCATTCAATAAACCCTTTTTTAATAATTCTTCATCATAATTTATGTTGTAAATCGAAAAACTATTTCCACTTTGAAAAGTTATCCATCTATTATTATTCATAAAGATTGGTTCTTTTTGAAGTAATGTTTTATAAAAACTTAAGGATTTTTCAATATTTTTTACACGTATATAAGTAGTTCCCAGTTTCATTTTATATCTCCAATCAACTAATTAGTGGTTTAATATATTATAGTCTATCCTAATCGTAAAAAGCATGTAAATTTTACTCTGCCTTATATTTATCTAGTTCTATTATTCCACTTTTACTTTATCCTGATTATTTTTCTTTTTTAATTAATAGACTACTGTTTTAGTATATTTACCACAACTATAGTATCTATCACTTGTCAACTATTTCCTCTATAAAACACAAAAAAAGAGCTAGGATTTTATCCTATCTCTTTTAATATTATAGTTTACTATTACATGCTTAACTTATATTTTGTTAATATTAGTAGCTTGTAATCCACGAGCTGATTTTTCAGTATCGAAAGTAACTTCTTGACCTTCGTCTAGTGTTTTGAATCCATCTCCTTGAATTTGTGAAAAATGTGCAAAAACATCGTCACCATTGTCTTGGGATATAAATCCAAAACCTTTTTCAGAATTAAACCATTTAACTGTACCTGTGTTCATAAAAATACCTCCTTTTAAAATATTGTAACAATCATAAACTTATAAAGGGGTATTTAAATACTCACAACTTTAGGTTTCATAAGAATTACTCATTAAGTATAACACATATAAATCTCCAATACAACTATTACTTAATAATTATCCTTATAAGACTAATTTAATATTAATAAGCAAATATATATTATTATTTTAGACAAAAAAATAGAGAGCTTAACTCTCTTATTAAATAAGATACTTATTGATAATAATTTAAAGCATCAAAAGAAGACAAAATCACCCTTGAAATATAAATTTTGTCTAATTTAAATATGTAATTTTTTCTAGCAAATATGTACTAATGTAATTCATTTTCAATAAAATCTTTTAAATTTTCCAAAGCAGCCTTTTCATCATCACCATTACATCTAATAGTAATCTCTGAGCCTTTAAAGGCCCCCATGCTAAGTATCGACAAAATACTTTTCCCGTCGTATTCAACATTATCTTTAATTAAAGTTATATCGCATTGATATTTAATAGCTTCCTGCAAGTATCTTGCTGCTGGTCTAGCGTGTAAACCCTCATCATTTACTATAATAACCTTTTCCTCAACCATAAAACCATCCTCCAATATTCTAAATTGGAATGCTCAGTAAGAGCATTCCAATTCTATTTAAGATTAATATGCTACAAATTTTGAAGATAATGCTCCACAAATTGGACATTTTTCTTCTTCACCAGTTATGCTTATAAAACCACATATTGGGCATAATAAAATCTTTTCTGCATCTAAGTCTTTTGCTTGGTCAACTGCTTCTTTAGCTTTACCAAATAATACTGCATGAACTTTTTCTGCTTCAATTGCAAATCTCATAGCTCTAACAGCTTCTTTTTCTTCTTGCATTTCTGCTACAGCTATATATGCTGGATACATTTCTGTATATTCAAAAATTTCTCCACCTCTAGCAGCTTCTAAGTTTTCAGAAGTAGTTCCAATTCCAAAACCTGCCATGCTTGCAACTAAAAAGTCTCCCTTTACATCTTTCATTGCTTTAAAATGTAAACCTGCATGTATTTTTTCTGCATCAGCTGTACAATGGAAAAGTCTTTCTACATTTGGATAACCGTCTTTTCCTGCACATTCTCCCCAAATGTCATATCTGTTTCTAGCTTGTGATTCTCCACCATAAGCTGAACGTAAATTTGCTTGTGTCATATCTTTCATAAAAATTACCCCCCTTGTTTATACATTAACTATAATAACATATTTTTTAAACCGAGTCTATGGTATGAATATATTTTTGAACTCATTACAGTTAATAGTTGAAATTGTTTTTCATTCTTTCTTCTATTGCTTTTTTTCTGCTACTTTCTTCTCCCATTTCACTGGAATCTAATTTATCTATCCAATTTAAAGCTTTTCCAGTTCCTCTAACAACTGCCGTAACAGGTCCTTCTGCTACTTGAACCTTTATTCCTATTTTTTCTTGAATTTTTTTATCAAGTCCGGAAATTAAACTACTACCACCTGTCATAATAGCTCCTCTTTCAAATAAATCTGCTGCAAGTTCCGGTGGTGTTTGTTCAAGAACGCTATGAACTGTATCTACAATTTGTGCAAGCGGTTTTTCCAAAGCCTCTGAAATATCTGACGCCGTAACAAAAACATGCATTGGAAGTCCATTTATTAAATTTCTTCCTCTTACTTCAAAAAGATCATTATCGTCTTTTAAATTTGCAGTAGCAATGTTTATTTTTATATCTTCTGCAGTTCTTTCTCCAATAATCATATTGTATTTTTTCTTAATATAATTGGAAATAGCCTTATCACATTCGTCTCCTGCTATTGGAATGGACCTATTAATTATTATTCCACCTAAGGCTATTACAGCCACATCTGTAGTCCCTCCACCAATGTCTATAATCATATTTCCACCGGCATCTCCAATGTCTACTCCAGCACCAATTGCCGCTGCTAACGGTTCCTCAATTAAATATGTTTTATAGGCTCCTGCAAATTTACTAGCTTGTATTACAGCCCTTCTTTGAACTTGAGTAATTTCACTTGGAACACATATAACAACATTTGGTTTAATAAATGACTTTCCTAAAGCCTTTTCTATAAAATATGACAACATTTTTTCAGTTGTATTAAAATCTGCAATAACGCCGTCTTTCATAGGTCTAGTTGCAATAATGTTCCCAGGTGTTCTGCCTAGCATTTTTTTTGCCTCTTTACCTACTGAAAGTACCTTTCCGGTATAACTGTCCATAGCAACTACAGAAGGTTCATTAATAATAACCCCTTTGCCACGCATATATACCAATACTGAAGCCGTCCCTAAATCTATTGCTATGCTTCTTCTTAAATTAGCCATTGTATTTCTTCCTCTCCATATCTATTACTTAATATAACATAAATAAGCAATTTCTGACTATTATTTATAAAAATATACATAGGAATATTTTCTTGTATAATCAATTTCATATGTTTACATACTAAGATTATATTACAAATAAATATATAAATACATAAATTATCGTTATTTTAGTTTTTTATGAAAATATTTATTTTTATCCTTTAATAATCTTAGACTTTTTAATAATTTATAATTATGTTAATATATAATCTATAAAAATAATTTAGGAGATTTTATGGACGATAAAGAAAATATAATTATGGATAAATTAACAAAAATTTGTACTTGTAAATCCATATCAAAATATAAAATTAAGCAAGCTATTGAAAAGGGCTATGATAATATTGAAACTATACGTAAAAAAACCGGTGCAGGTTCCGGCTATTGTAATGGTAAAAATTGTACAGAACCAATTCAAAATCTAATTGATGATTTTTGGGAAAATAAATAAGTAGGCCTTAGCCTACTTATTTATTTTAATTCTTTTTTTTAATTCTTCAACCTTATCTAATTTTTCCCAAGATAAATCTAAATCATCTCTTCCAAAATGTCCATAAGCTGCTGTTTGTTTGTAAATCGGTCTTCTTAAATCCAATATATCAATAATAGCAGCAGGTCTGGTGTCAAAGTATTCATCTACAATTTCCGATAATCTTTCTTCGCTAATTTTCCCTGTTCCAAAAGTGTCTACATATATTGAAACTGGTTTTGCTACTCCTATTGCATAAGATATTCCAACTTCAGCCCTATCTGCTAGTCCTGCAGCTACAAGATTTTTAGCAATATACCTTGCCATATATGCACCGGAACGATCTACTTTTGTAGGGTCCTTTCCTGAAAAGGCTCCTCCTCCATGTCTTGCAAATCCACCATAGGTATCTACAATAATTTTTCTTCCTGTTAATCCGGAGTCCCCCATAGGACCACCAATTTCAAATCTACCTGTTGGATTAATATAAATTCTTGTATTTTCATCTATTAATTCTTTAGGTATAACTTCTAAGATTAATTTATTTTTTATATCTTCCCTTAACTTTTCTGTTGTTACATTTGGGTCATGTTGTGTTGAAACTACTATAGCATCTACTCTTACAGGTTTGTCATCAATGTATTCAACTGTTACTTGTGATTTTCCATCGGGTCTTAAGTAATCCAATGTTTTTGATTTTCTTAATTCTGTTAATTTTCTTGTTAATTTATGAGCTAGACTAATTGGTAAAGGCATATATTCCTCTGTTTCATTACAAGCATAGCCAAATACCATTCCTTGGTCCCCTGCTCCTATTTCATCATATTTGTCACTATCTCCTTCTTTATATTCTAAAGAAGCATCTACTCCTAAAGCAATATCTTTAGATTGTTCGTTTATTGAAGTTAAAACAGCACAGGTATCACAATCGAAACCATATTTACCCCTGTCATAACCTATTTCCCTTACTGTTTCCCTAACTATTTTTTGAATGTCAACATAGGAAGATGTTGTTATTTCTCCCATTACAAAAACCGTTCCTGTAGTTGTTACACATTCACATGCAACTCTAGCATATTTATCATCCTTTATTATTTCATCTAATATAGCATCAGAAATTTGATCACAAATTTTATCTGGATGGCCTTCTGTAACTGATTCTGATGTAAATAATTTTCTTTTCATTTTTCCTCCTAAAATATTTTCCCATTTATTGTTTTCTAATACAGTATACTTTACCTTTATTATTTAGTTTAAAAATTAAGCTTATTATAATTAATATTATTTTGTCTTTTAAATAATCAACTATTATTAACCATAAAAAAACCTTGCCGAAAAGCAAGGTCATTAAACTTATTTTTCAGACAATCTGCAGGATTTAGCACCTAATTAAATAGGTTGCTGGGTTTCTTAGGGCCAGTCCCTCCACCACTCTCAATAAGGTATATTATATTTTCTTATATGCTAACACTAAAAATTTCTTTAGTCAACTATTTTGTCTAACAACACAAGAGCATAGGTTGAAATTCCCTCTCCTCTACCTTCAAAGCCCAGTTTTTCTGTTGTTGTCGCTTTTATTGAAATATTTGTTATTTCTGTGTTCAATATTTCCGATATAGTCTTTCTCATATTGTCTATATACGGTGCTAGTTTAGGTTCTTGTGCTGTTATAACCGTATCTATATTTCCTATTTTATATCCTTTTTCAATCATAATATTATGTACTTTTTTTAATAGAACTTTAGAGTCAATATCCTTATACTTCATATCATTATCGGGAAATAATTTCCCAATATCCCCTAAAGCTAAAGCTCCTAATATTGCATCCATTATTGCATGTATGCAAACATCTGCATCTGAATGTCCTAATAGTCCTAAATGGTAGTCTATTTCTATTCCACCTAATATTAACCTTCTATTTTCTACTAGCTTATGGACATCATATCCTATTCCTATTCTCAAGTTCGTCCTCCGATTTTGCTATTATCTCTCCAAAAACTAAATCTTCTTTTGTTGTAATTTTTATATTTGAATAACTTCCATCTATTATTTTTACTTTTTCTCCTATGATTTCCATTAAGGATGAATCATCAGTTACCTGAATATCTTCAGTAAAGCATTTTTTATAGGCGTCTAAAATTACATCTCTTTTAAATACTTGTGGAGTCTGGGCCTGATACAAATATTTTCTTGCCGGTGTAAAGGCTATTGTTTTATCTTCTCTTATGCTTTTTATTGTATCCTTTACAGGTACACCTACTATTACAGCATTATAATCCTTCATGTTTTTTACTGCTTCTAATATAATTTCTTTTGTAACAAAAGGGCGTACACCATCATGACAAATAATAATATCACTATTGGCGTCAGTTTTTAATAATCCATTATATGTAGATTTTTCTCTTGTATTTCCTCCTATAGCAATTTTTATTTTTTTATTATATTTTTTTGTTAGCTTATCATAAAAATCCAATTCTTCTTTTCTAACAATAACTATTATTTCATCAATAATATCAATACTGAAGAATTTTCTAATAGTTCGTTCTATTATTGAAACTCCATTAATTTTTAAAAATTGTTTTGGTATCTTAGAGGCCATTCTAGATCCACTTCCAGCTGCAGTTATAATAGCTGAAATTTTTATTTTTTTAATGTCTTCATTCATCTTGTCCATATTAAAAATTATATCATATAAAATCTTTCCAATAAAAAAAGTAGCTATATTAAATATAACTACTTTTTGCCATTATTTAAATTAATTCTTACAAATATCATTTTTCCTGCTGCAGTTTGTAAAACGGAAGTAACAGTTGTCTCTACTGTTTTTCCTATATAGTTTTTTCCATCTTCAATTACAATCATAGTACCATCTTCTAAATAAGCTAGCCCTTGATTGGCTTCTTTGCCATCTTTTAGAATTGTAACAGTCATTTGTTCTCCCGGTATTACTATTGGTTTCATCGCATTAGCCAGTTCATTAATATTTAAAACTTCAATATCCCTAACTGTTGCTACCTTATTTAAATTGTAATCATTCGTAATTACTTTTCCCTTTAATTCCTTAGCTAATTGTAATATTTTCGAATCGACTTCCTCAATATCCGAATATCTTTTTTGAGAAATTTCTACTTCAGTACTGGTAATATTTTGAATCAGCTTTAAAATATCTAAGCCTCTTCTTCCTTTTTGTCTTCTTAAGTCATTGTCTGAATCTGCTATATGTTGTAGCTCCTCAAGAACAAAAATAGGAACAATAATTTTTCCTTCTATAAATCCTGCTTCAATTATATCCTTAATTCTACCATCAATAATCACTGAAGTATCAAGAATTTTTATTGATTCATTAATTGTTTTTTTACTGACCTTATCCTTGGATATTCTCATTTTTTGAAAAGTATTATTTAAATCACTTTTATTAGTGCGTCCAACTCTTAAACCTAAATAACCTAGGGAAATAAATATGATTATAGACAATATTACCATAGGAATATTACCTACATAGGGCAGTTCTAACTGTAGTAATGGATAGGAAACCAGTAATGCTACTATAAGCCCAATTATCATTCCAACTACTCCAAGTAAAACTTCGCTAATAGGTAATTTAGCTATTTCCGACTCAACATTTTTAGTCGACTTATCAATTCCTTTTATGATTTTGGGAAAAATCAAATAAAATATAATAGAAAATAGAATAATGCCAATAACATAGATTACAGTTTTAACAACTCCTTCAAAGCTACTTAGTAATTGTACTTTATCTAGTAAATAAACAACTGTAAAACCACAAATTCCACCTAATAAAATCATAAAAATATTAAACACTTTTTTCGCCATTTTTTCACCTCCTTATTAAATATAATAATATATTATAATTTAATAGAGCTTATAATTTTGTACTCTACTTCGGAGGCTAATTCATCTTCAACAACGGAAATTTCTGAAATCAACATTTTCTTTGAAGTGTTCAATATCTTTTTTTCAGCCATGGAAAGTCCTTTTTCACTATCCAATATATACAAATCTCGAAAAACTTTAGATATTTCATATAAATCACCAGTTCTTAATTTTTCCAGATTATCTTTGTATCTTTGATTCCAATTTGATATTATTTCTCCTTGATCTTCTGATAGTATTTCAAATATATCCTCAACAACATCGTTATCTACAATATTTCTAATACCAACTTCATTAATTTTATCAATAGGAATTGAAATTTTCATATCTCCAACTGGCATCTTCAAAATAAAGTATTCTTTTTCAATACCTAAAATATCTTTTTTTTCCTTTTCTATAATTACACCTGCACCATGCATAGGATAAACAATCTTATCACCTATATCAAACATATTTTCACCTCACAATAACATTATATAACATATTTCAAAAATGGTAAACAAAAGTTAAATTATATCACAACTCAAAACATTGTCAAGTAAAAAAGTAAGACCTAGGTCTTACTTTACATATTTATCTATTATATTTACTATTTCATTTATTTTTTCATCACGATCACTTTCATCGTTTTTTATTGCATCTGTAACGCAGGTTTTTAAATGATCTGCTAAAATATCGGTATTAGCTTTTCTAATTTGACCAATTATGGCAAGTAGTTGAGTTGAAATATCTACACAATAGCGGTCTTCTTCCAACATTCTAATTACTCCATCCATTTGACCTCTAACTATTTTTAGTTTTTTTAACGCCTTAGCTTTTCCCTCTTTCATTATTCTATACTATCTACATCAAAACCTATACTCTCAACTGCATCTTTTAATACAGTATCCTCTAGGTTATCCCCTTCTACTGTAACAACTTTAGTGTTTAAATCCACATTTACATTTTTAACTCCCTTTAAATTCCCCAAAGCTTCCTTTACTGATTTTTCACAGTGGGAACAAGTCATTCCGCTTACTATTAATTTTTTCATTTTATTCTCCTTTTATTTTTTAAAATTTTTAAGTCTTAATGAATTAGAAACTACTGAAACAGAACTAAATGCCATTGCTGCTCCTGCTATCATCGGATCTAAAAATCCAAGTGCAGCAATTGGTATTCCTATTGCATTATAGAAAAAGGCCCAGAATAAGTTTTGTTTTATTGTTCGCATAGTTCTTTTACTTAATTTTATACTGGTTACTACTGAGCATAAATCACCATTTATTATAGTTATATCCGATGCTTCTATGGCAATATCTGTACCGGTTCCAATAGCAAATCCTATATCGCTTTCAACTAAAGCAGGAGCGTCATTTATTCCATCTCCTACCATACCAACTACTTTTCCCTCTTCTTTTATCGCCTTAACTTTTTCAGCCTTTTCATTTGGTAAAACCTCAGCCAATATATTTCTAATTCCAATGCTTTTTCCTATTGCCTTTGCCGTTCTTTTACTGTCGCCAGTAATCATATAAACATCTACGCCCATTTCTCCAAGTTCGTCTATAGCTTCTTTTGATGTGGGCTTTACCTCATCTGCAACTGAAATAATACCTAAAAGATTTTCTTCATCGGAAATTAATAAAGGTGTTTGACCTTTTTCTTGAAAATCATTAATATCTTTTTCATCATAAACAATATTTTTTTCATTTAGAAGTTTTTTACTTCCAATATAATATTTTTTATTATCTATTTTACCCTCAATTCCCTTTCCTGTAATGGAATTAAAGTCTACAACCTCCACCATACTATGATTGTTTTCTGTTGCATATTTCACTACAGCTTCTCCTAGAGGATGTTCACTTATTTTTTCCAGTGAAGCAGCAATTGAAATCAACTTATTTTCAGAAATGATATTATAGTTTTTTATATCGACAACAGCAGGTTTACCTTCTGTAATTGTTCCTGTTTTATCAAAAACTATTGCATTCATTTCATAGGCTTTTTCTAAATATTCACCGGATTTAATTAAAATCCCTAATTCTGCACCTTTTCCTGTTCCTACCATAATTGCTGTAGGTGTTGCTAGGCCTAAAGAACATGGGCAAGCTATAACTAAAACTGCCACTGCATTCATAATAGCATTGTCAAAGCTTCCTTTTAGAAAATAAGTTAGAAGAAAAGTTATTAAGGCTATTACTATAACTGCAGGGACAAAAATACCTGATATTTTATCGGCCAGCCTTTGGACAGGAGCTTTATGTCCCTGTGCATCTTCTACTAGCTTAATAATCTGTGCCAGCATTGTATCTTTACCAATTTTAGTTGCTTTGAATTTTATAAATCCATTTTTATTAATTGTTGCACCTATTACTTCATCATCAACTGTTTTTTCAACAGGAATGGATTCCCCTGTTATCATGGATTCATCTATATTCGTATTTCCAAAAACAATAGTTCCATCAACAGGTATTTTTTCACCTGGTTTTACTAATATAGTATCGCCTATTACAACATCTTCTACAGATATTTCAATTTCCTTTCCATCTCTTTCAACAACGGCGGTTTTTGCCTGTAATTCAAGTAGTTTATTAATTGCATCTGTTGTTCTAGTCTTGGCTCTTTTTTCAAAATATTTACCTAATAAAATCAAAGTAATAATTACAGCACTTGATTCAAAATAAAGTTCCGATGAACCAATTATTACATGATAAATAGAATAAAAATAGGCAGCTGAAGTACCCATTGTTATAAGTACATCCATGTTGGCTCCGCCACCTCTTATTGAATTATAAGCAGCCTTATAAAACCTTCCACCTATGAAAAACTGTACAGGTGTTGCAAGAATAAGTTGAAACCATCCTTCATTTAAAATAGTATGAATACCTGCCATGTGGAAAAACATTGCAGAAAATAAAGGAATGGTAAATATTGCAGAAATAATTAAATCCCTTTTTAATTTCTTTAATTCTTTTTCATCATTACTTACAACATTATCATCTTCGCTTACAACCTTTGCTTTAAAGCCAGCTTTTTCTACGGCTTTTATTATTTCGTCTTCACTTACAAATCCGTTTTTAAACCTTACTGTACCTACATTTTGTAAAGAGTTGATTACAGCTTCTTCAATTGGCAGTTTTGACAAAACCTTCTCTATTCTTTTTGAACATGCTTCACAGGTCATTCCCTCTATATTTAGTTTTATAGTTTCTTCCGGAACTTCAAAACCTATTGCCTCTATTTTTTCTATAATTTCATCAATATTAACATCATCATCTATATTCATAGTTCCTATACCGGTAACGGAGTTAACATTAATATCTGATATACCTTTTATTTTTGACAAGACCTTCTCTATCCTAGAGGAGCATGATTGTCAGGTCATTCCATTTATTTTTATATTTATATTTTTCATAATTCCTCCTATTTGTATACCCCCCATGGGTATGTAAATATTATAAAACTATTGATAACTATTGTCAATATAAATATATATTCTTTCATATTTCTAGAAAATCCCTTATAATCATAATATAAATAATAGTTAACGTAACTTCTAAAGGAGGAGTAGTTTTGTTAAATTGGAAAGATGAATACAACCTTGGAATGTTAGCCGATTTTTATGAATTCACTATGGCTAACGGATATTTAGAAAAAAATAAAGAAGATATTATTACATATTTTGACCTATACTTTAGAAATGTGCCTGATAATGGAGGCTTTGTAATTTTAGCAGGCTTAGAGCAATTAATTAGCTACATTGAAAATCTAAAATTCTCAGAATCAGATATAGAATATTTTAAAAGTAAAAATATATTTTCAGAAAAATTTATAGACTATTTAAGGGATTTTAAGTTTGAAGGAGACATATGGGCAATGCCTGAAGGCTCAATTGCTTTTCCAAATGAACCTTTAGTAACGGTAAGAGCACCGGCTGTACAAGCACAATTAATTGAAACTATGGCCTTATTGTGTATTAATCACCAAACTTTAATTGCTACTAAGGCCAATAGAATCGTTAGGGCTGCTAATGGGAGAGCTGTAATGGAGTTTGGTGCTAGAAGAGCTCAGGGAGCCGATGCTGCAACACTAGGAGCCAGAGCTGCTTATGTTGGTGGTGTTATTGGTAGTTCTAATACCTTAACAGATAAAATATTCAATGTTCCAGCTTTAGGTACAATGGCTCATTCTTGGGTAATGATGTTTGAAAATGAATATGAAGCTTTTAAAGCATATGCGGAAACTTTCCCAGATGATACAACTTTATTAGTTGATACATATAATACTCTTAAGGAAGGAGTTCCTAATGCTATAAGGGTTTTTAATGACGTTTTAAAACCTTTGGGTAAAAGGCCTAAGGGAATTCGCTTAGACAGTGGAGATATTGCATACCTTTCTAAACAATCAAGAATTATGCTTGATGATGCCGGCTATGAGGATTGTAAAATAGTTGCCTCCAGTTCTTTAGATGAATTTAAAATTAAAGCATTAATAAATCAAGGAGCAAAGGTAGATTCCTTTGGAGTTGGAGAAAGACTTATTACTTCTAAATCCAGTCCCGTTTTTGGAGGGGTGTACAAACTGGTAGCAATAGAAAAAAACAATAAAATAATACCTAAAATAAAAATCAGTGAAAATGTAGAAAAAATTACAACTCCAGGTTTTAAACAAATATACAGAATTTATGATAATATAACAAAAAAAGCTGAAGCTGATTTAGTTTGTCTCTTTGACGAAGAAATTGACACTACTAAACCTTTAGAGATTTTCCATCCAGTACATACATGGAAAAGAAAAGTAATTGAGAATTTCTCTGTAAAAAAATTACTTCTTCCTATTTTTAAAAATGGAAAATTAATATATAATCCACCAACTTTAGATGATATTACCAACTATCGAAAAACAGAACTAAATTCTTTCTGGGATGAAATTAAAAGATTTGATTATCCTCATCTATATGTAGTTGACCTATCTTTAAAATTATGGAATTTAAAAACTGACCTTTTACAAAATCGATAAAATAAAAAAGGCATTTAGACTTTTTAAAGTTTAAATGCCTTTTTATAATAATCTTTAAACATTATATTTTACAAGGGAATTAATTTCATATTCAGAATTTAATTCTCTTCCATTTAGTTCTTCTAATTCTATTAAGAACTCCATTGCTGCTACTATTCCACCTGCCTTTTCAACTATTTTTGCCAATGCATTAACAGTTCCTCCAGTAGCAAGTAAGTCATCTACTATAGCGACCCTTTCCCCTATGTCAATAGCATCTGTGTGCATAACCAGTTCGTCTTTTCCGTACTCTAAATCATACTCGTAGCTTATAGTTTCTCCTGGCAATTTCCCTGGTTTTCTTATTGGTATAAAACCTACACCCATAGCATATGCAACTGCAGAGCCTAAAATAAATCCTCTAGCTTCCGGTGCTGCTATATATTTAATATTTTTATCTTTTAGATTGTCTGCCATAGTATTAATAACATATTTAAAAGCTTCTCCATCCCTTATTAAGGTTGTTATATCTTTAAAACTAATTCCTTTCTTCGGAAAATCTTCTATTATTCTAATCTTATCGGATATATCCATAAATCCTCCTATGTTTTTTTCCAAGTTCTAGGCGAAAACAACACTAGAATTGGTATTATTTCCAGTCTTCCTGCTAACATACTAATCGATAAAACAATTTTGTTTAAATAACTAATATTAGCAAAGTTTAAGGTCGGTCCTACTTTTCCTAAACCTGGACCAACATTATTAAAGGTTGTAGCAACAGCACTAAACGATGTTAGAAAATCATCAAATGATAAGCTTACAATAAAAAATATTATTACAAATATTATTACATATATTGCCAAATAATTTAAAATATTTTCCTTTGCATCATCTCCTAGTCTTCTTTTATTAATTCTAATTAATTTTACTCTGTTGGGATTTGCTGATTTTGCAAATTGTGCAATACTGGATTTTATGTACACAACTACTCTAAAAATCTTTAACCCTCCAGCTGTTGATCCTGCACATCCACCAACAAATGTTAAAAATAAAATTATAACTTTTGAAAATAAAGGCCATTTATCGTAATCAACTATTGTAAATCCTGTAGTAGTAATGGTAGAAGATACTGTAAAGAAAATATTTCTTATAGCTTCAAATATTGTATCATAATTTCCATATATATATTTAAGAATATTAAAATAATAGAAATTCCAATAATTCCTAAATACCATTTTAATTCCTCGTCGTCAAAGGCTTCCTTTATTGACCCTACAATAATTAGATGGTAAATATTAAAATTTATACCAAATACTATCATTCCAATGGACAAAACCATTTCTATATAAGCACTATTATAGTGTGCTATTCCTGCATTTGAAATTCCAAATCCACCAGTTCCAGCTGTTCCAAAAGCATATAACATAGAATCAAAAAACTTTACTCCGCCTAATAATAGTAAAATAATCAACACAAAGGTCATTGAAAAATAAATTATATACAGGACCCTTGCACTATCTCTAGCTTTTGCTGCAACTTTGCCAAATATTGGCCCCGGTACTTCTGCCTTCATAATCAAAGATGACTGATTATTTTCCCTAGGTAAGATTGCTAGAGCAAATACCAAAATCCCCATACCACCTATTAAATGCGAAAATGATCTCCAAAACAAATTCGATTTGGATATTATATCCAAGTTGGTAATAATACTTGAACCGGTAGTTGTAAAACCACTTACCGACTCAAAAAAAGCATCTATAAAATTTGGTATGTCTCCAGATAGAAATAGAGGAAGAGCTCCTAAAAGGGATACTAGCAACCATCCTAAAGCAGCTATTATAATCCCCTCTTTTGTGTAAAATCTATCTGTTTTTTTACATTTTTTAGATAAAAAAGTACCTATTATTATCATTATTATCATAGGAATTAAATAAGCTAACTGATAGTTTAATTCCTCTTTAAAGACTATACTTACAATCAAAGGCAAGACCATTAAAATACCTTCAATTTTTATTATCTGTCCTAAAATATAACCTAATATTCTATAGTTCATAAACTCTCCATATTTTTACATAATAAAATTATATTATACTATAGTTGAATCAATAATATCCTCTATAACCTTAAAAGATTTATTAAGTGTAATAATTACAACTTTATCACCAGGTTTAATAATATCATTTCCGTAGGGAATAATCACTTCTTTATCTCTAATTATAAAGGAAATTAAAGTATTCTTTTTTATATTCAAATCTTTTAAAGGAATATTACATATTGAATTACTTGATTTTATTTCAAATTCTATAGCTTCTACTTTATCATCTGCAATTCTATGAAAGGCTTCTATTTTTGAATTTGTTAACTTAATATTTGTCCTTATAAATTGTACTATTTTATCAGAAATAACTTTTTTAGGGGAAATCGTAGTACCTATTTCTTCTAAATTGATTATTTTTAAAATTCTAGTTCTATCAACCTTTGTAATTGTTTGTTTTACTCCCTTTTGATTAGCAAATATAGAGGCTATAATATTTTCTTCATCTATACCGGTCATTGAAATAAAGGTGTCAAAGTTCTCAATACGCTCTTCTTCTAAAATGTCTTGATTTGTTCCATCTTCTCTTATTATATCTGCATCTGGAAAGGTAAAGCTCAAATGATCTGCAACATCTTTTTTTCTTTCAATAACCTTTACATTGTAATTTTGTTTTACTAATCTGCTAATTAAATAGAAAGAAATCCTGCCTCCTCCTACTATCATAATATTTTTGTTTTTCTTAATATTACCTATAAATTTAAAAAATTCCGTTAAAGCGTCTTTTTCACCTAGTACATAGATTATATCGTCTTTTTTTAATACAAATTCACCATTTGGAATATAGACTTCATCTTTTCTAAGTACTGAGCAAACTAAAATATTTCTATTGATTTTATTTTGTATTTCCAATAAAGACATATTGTTTAAGACACTTTTATCCCTTAATTTAAAAGAAATTAACATTACCTTGCCGTTAGCAAATTCTTCAACGTCTAAAACATCTGAAAAACTCAATATTCTTACAATTTCCCTAGCTGTTTCAAGTTCAGGGTTAATCATTAAGTCTATATTCATTGTTTCACTCATAAAATCGACATGATTTGAATATTCAGGATTTCTAACTCTGGATATTGTATATTTTGCACCTAATTTTTTAGCCATTACACAGGCTACCATATTTAGCTCATCTTGATTTGTTACAGCTATAAAAATATCACACCTATCAATGCCGGCTTCTTCTAAAACATAGGTATCTGCTCCATCACCTGCTATGCCCATAATATCGTTATACTCTAGAATTCTATCTAGCACTTCCTTGTCCTTTTCAATTAGGGTTATATCGTACCCCTCCTTAGACAAATCCTCACTTAAATATTCGCCGACCTTACCTGCTCCAACGATTATTATATTCATAATTCCTCCAATTTATAGTAGTCCTACTGCTTTTTTTGCTAATTTATCCGCTTCTTCGTTATATTTATCACCAGAATGGGCCTTAACTTTTACAAATACAACTTCTATTTCATTTTTCAAAATATCAAATTGATTTTTATAGTATTTTGTTAATTCATTGTTTGTTTTCCAATTTCCTAAAGCCCAATTACTAATACCTGTATAGTCATAATGAACGAAAATCTTTTTTAATCCGTATTCAATCGCCTTATTAATTACATACAAAGAACCAAAAACCTCTCCAGTAACATTTCTATATTCAGAATAATTCTTATTTTCTACTACTTGGAAAAAAGTTTCCTTTCCCTTCTTAGTAAATAATACTGCTCCAAAACCACATTCCTTACTTTTAACGTTATAACTACCATCTACAAAAGCAATAGCTTCATCTTCGCTTATTATATTCTCAGTAATTTCCTTTGGACTTACTTCTTTTTCTTCTAAAATAAATCCTTTAGCGTCTTCTATATTTTCAAACTTTTTATATATTGCTCCTTTAAATCCAATAACTTGTTTTTTACAGTCGTCCCAGTTAAAGTAAATTCCAGGTGTTTTACCTTTCTTAACTGCGTAATAATACTTTTTTGCCATTATGAATGTGCCAATCTACTTGCTGCAGCTGCTGCAATGGCAGCGACAATATCATCTAAAAAAGTATTTACTTCATTTAAACCTTTATTCTTATCTAAATCATTTATAATTCCAATTTTTTCCTTGTCTAAATATCCAAAATTAGTTAACCCAATTGAACCATAGATATTAACAATCGATAAGGGTAATATTTCATCTATTCCATATAATCCTTCATCATCTTTTATAATCGTCCTTAAGGGTTCATCTATTAGGTCCTTTTCAGCTAATTCATCCAGTGCAATTCCCGTTAAAATCGCATGACAAACTTCTCTTTTTTTCAATACACCAAGAACATTTTCCCTGCAAATCTCCAGTGTAAGTTCCGGAAAATAGTCTTCCTGTAACCTATATACGATTTGTGCAATATCTTTAATATGGACACCTCTACGATGTAATGCCTCCCTAGTATATTTAATTAATTCTTCCATTGTATGATTTGTTTGTATCTTACTTCTCATTTATTTACACTCCTATTGAATAAAAAATAAATTTTTTAATATTATTTGAAATTTAATATAGGTTATTTATAAATTCTAACTATATCTATAATACCCTACGACCCTTTACTATTTTCTCATAAATAATTTAAGCTTGCCATACCGTTAACTAGATACAGAAACTTTAAAATTTATATTACAATTAAATAAAATGCTCCATTACTTATAATAACATTTAAACCTATTTTATAATATGTCTTTATTTTTTCAAAGAAATTAATGGTATAATTTACTTTAAGATGAAAATTACTGGAGGTTTTAATTATGTTAATTTGGATAGATTTTACTTGTCCCTTTTCATATTTAGGAATAAAAAAATTGTTTTCTATAATTGAAGAAAATAACTACAATTTAAATTTAGAAATTAAATCATTTCTGCTTAATCCGGACTTAAAAGGAAAACAGGATTATATAAAAAGTCTTAGTGAAAAATATAATATTCCATATAGCAAAGCTGAAAACATGGCTTATGGAGCAACAAAAATGGCATCAGAGGATAATATAAAACTGGATTTCAAAAATCTAAGAATGGTAAGCTCAACTAATGCCCATAAATTAATTAAACATTTTGAAAATAATGAAAAATATCATAGTTTAATTATAAAAATATTTGAAAAATACTTTTTAGAGCAAAAAAACATCAGCAATATAAATGTTTTAGAGGATATTTTAGCTGAGTTAAATATTGACAATTCCTCTGTAAAAGAAATTACTGAAAATAACAAATATTTAGAAGAAATTAATAAGGATATGTACCAAGCTTCAACCTTCAAAATTAATAGTACCCCTACTATTCTTTTGCGAAATGGTAAAAAATTTATTGGCTCTAGAACAAAGGAGCAGTATATAGATATAATAAAACAATCATTGGAGATGAATTCATAATGAATTATGTAAATTTAAATAACAACTTAAAGGTTCCACAAATAGGCATAGGCACCTATAAAGTTGAAAATATTCAAGAAATAACAAATCTTATAGAATATGCAGTAAAAGCAAATTATGAAATGCTAGACACAGCTTCCTATTATAATAACGAAAATTTAATAGGAGAAGTTTTTAAAAATAATCCTGAATTAAAAAAACATTTTTTAGTCTCCTCAAAAGTATGGCCTAGCGATTTTGATAAAGATAATACTAAAAGGTCCATTGAAAATTCTTTAAATAATTTAAATTTAGACAAAATAGACATTATGTTTATCCATTGGCCAAGTGAAGGATTTTTAGAAGCATGGAAGGTATTTGAGGACTATTATGAACAAGGAGTTTTAAAATCTATTGCTGTATGTAATTTCCAAATAAAGTATATGGAAAAATTACTTGTCCATGCAAACATACCACCTTCTATTAACCAAGTAGAACTACATCCTTATTTAGTTCAAGAAGAACTATCGGATTATCTAAAAAAATCAAATATTAAAATTCAAGCATGGGCGCCTCTTGGCAGGGCAAGTAAGGAAATGTTCAACGAAAAAATATTAGTTGAGCTAGCTAAGAAATATAATAAATCAGTAGCACAAATAATATTAAGGTGGCATATAGACAAAGGTCATATTATTATTCCTAAGTCTACAAAGGAATCTAGAATAAATGAAAATATAAATATTTTTGATTTTTCTTTAGAATTAGAAGAAATAAAATTAATAGATAAGTTAAATAGAAATCATAGATTCTCGCAAAATCCTGATGATGAAGAGTGGCTTACTAAAATTAGAAAGGGTTTGAAGTAATGGCAGAATATATTTTTGGTAGAAATGCTGTATTAGAATTATTAAATTCCAATAAAGTTGAAGTTTTATATGTACAAAAGGGAAATTTAAAAGGATCTATTGAAAAAATAATAGGCAAAGCTAAAGATGATAAAATTGTAATAAAATATGTCGATAAGAATAAATTAGATAATATTTCCCAAGGTGGAACTCATCAAGGAGTCGCAGCCGCTGTTCTTGAATACAAATATTTTCAAGTTGATGATATTTTAAATGAGGCATATGAAAAAAAAGAAGACCCTTTTATAATAATTTTAGATGAAATTGAAGATCCTCACAACCTAGGAGCCATTATTCGAACAGCAGAAGTTGCAGGAGCTCATGGGGTTATTATCCCTAAAAGAAGATCTGCCACAGTAAATTCCGTAGTTCATAAAGCTTCAGCTGGTGCTACAAGTTATTTAAAAATTGCTAAGGTAACAAATATAACCGAAACTATTAAATATTTAAAAGCTAAAAATATTTTTATTTATGGTGCAGATGGAGAAGCTAAAAGTTTTTATAATGAAACTAATTTAACAGGTCCAATTGGTATTGTAGTTGGAAACGAAGGAAAGGGCATTACTAAACTCGTTAAACAAAATTGTGATGAGTTAATAAAAATACCAATGTTTGGAAATATTAACTCTTTAAACGCTTCAAACGCTGCTGCTATCATACTTTATGAAGTAGTGAGACAGAGAAATGAAGAGAAATAAATATCTTTTTGTCGATGGATATAATGTAATAAATGCTTGGCCTAATTTAAATACTATAAAAAATGAAATTGGACTAGATGCTTCAAGAGAAGAATTAGTTAATATACTTTCAGAATATCAGTCACTATCAGAAGAAAAAATAATCTTAGTATTTGATGCTTATCTTGCTAAAGGTGAAAGAACTACTGGAGAGAAAAAAGTTAAAAATATAATAGTTTATTTTACAAAAGAAAAAGAAACAGCCGACCAATATATAGAGCGTTCACTAGATAAAATAGGAAAAAAGGACAGGGTTAGAGTAGCAACCTCTGACAGTCTAATTCAACAAACAATTTTAAACCGTGGTGGTACTAGACTATCGTCAAATGAACTATTAATTGAATACAAAGGTTTAAAAACTCAAATAAAACGTCTTGAATCTAAATCCAGAACCTATAATTCCAAAAATCTAGTAACTATGGACAAGGAAAATCTATGTAAACTTGAAGAATTAAAAAAGGATTTAAATTAATAAATCCTTTTTTGTCCTTTATAAGATATTATGCCTTCCTTAGTTTTTTAGATAATTTTAAAGATTTTGACAATATTATTCCTAAAACTGTATTCATAATAGAAGCTGGTAATACAACAGTCCCAACTAATACTAAAAAACTATCTTTCATTGAAGGTGTAAATACAAAAACTGCGAAAGTTAAAAAAACTAATCCACTTGAGAAAGTACCTACAAAATTAATTATTCCTGACTTAATTGTATTTAAATTAAATTTAAATATATATTTATATATAAAGTATACTACTATTCCTGAAACTAACTTATCTATTATTGAAGGGATTTGACCACCTGGAAATTTCGTAGTTAACATTGCCAATACTCCTGCTACTAGAGAAATTACAACTGTTGAAGAAAAGTTTTTAACAATAAAAATAGCTAAAAACATAGTAGCCAATAACATATCCGGTGTAACTCCATAAATCGGTGGTGTAATTGCATGTAAAATTGTTCCTAAAGCTAGTAAAACCGCTGCTAATATCATATCTTTTGTTTTCATAATCTATCTCCTTTTAATTTTAATTGAATTTTTCTTAAGTTTTTACTACCTTTTCTCTTCAAGTCATTAAATCATCCCCTAAAATATATTATTATATAAAATTCTTATATAAAATAAAAAAACACTTACTCCAATAAAGGAGCAAGTGTAAACTCGCGGTGCCATCCTAATTATACATATAAAAATGCATATCTCTTTTCAGATACTAACATATCCTATCCCTATAAGGTGAGAAACACCCTCCAGCTACTATGATTCGCCTTCGATCTCATAGACCCATTCATAAAACTCTTCATGAAAATTTTCACCAACCATTTTCTCTCTACGAATTCAAGCTTTACTACTCTCTCTATTCAACGATTAATTATTAACCTTTATTATAAGTCTAATTTTTCTTTTTGTCAATAAAAATAATTTATAGTATATATCTTTTTTCAAATTGACAGATTTCTCAACAAAAGTTATAATTATCTTACTCGCTCTCTTAGCTCAGTAGGTAGAGCGCTTCCATGGTAAGGAAGAGGTCGCCGGTTCAATTCCGGCAGTGAGCTCCATAGACACCAATTGGTGTCTTTTTTTATATCTAATACTAATAGACAATAAGCACTATTGTGATAAAGTGTAAAATCCTATATAATGAGAGCTAATGGCGAATCTATGAACAGAGCAATCACATATGGGAGTGTTGAGAAATATAAAACCTAATAACTTAAAAGATGGTAATCTAGTAGTATTCAATGACGAATATGAATATTCTGTTAAAAAATATTTTAATTCAGGAAATTATATTATTTTTAAACCGGATTCAACTGATGAAAGGTTGAGAGATATTGTTTTTCCAAAAAATATAATGTTAATATAATTAGAAAAGTAGTAGTCTATAACGCAGTATTAGATTAGAGGGTGTTAGCTAGACCCTCTAGTTTATATACTTGAAAACGACCATATATTTAGTTTAATATTGTATATAAGCGATATGCTTAATATTTTAATTTTAGGAGGATTGATTATGAAGAAAAAATTACTTGTCATGGTAATGATTGGAATGCTGACTTTAACTTTTACAGGATGTAAAGTAGAAAAAGGGAAGCCAGAAGACATTTCTGAAGCTGAAAAACAAATTGAAGAAATGGATAATGAAATTGAAGAAGAAATGGATGAGTCAGAGTAAGAAACTAAGGCTGAAGTTATAGAATTAACTGTGGATATGCAGAAAGATTTACAAATAAAAATACAAGAAAAGCTAGGGACAGGAGCGAAAGTAGAAGTTCTTATCTACAACGCTAAAGATAGCATCGGTGATGCATTCCTATCTGTAAGTGTTGTGGCTAAAAAGACATATTAGAACCAATTCAATTAGATCAAGATATAATAGATATGATTTTACTACTTATAGAAGATAATCTTAAACTTGGCGATATTACTCTTGTGTTTTTTGGTTACACCACAGATGGAAGTAGAAATTGGCTAGTAAAAACAAAATTCACCAAAGCAACTATAGATAAAATTGATTTTATGTTACAAAATTCAATGATACAGCAGATGAGTATAATATAAAACCAAATTACGAAAAAGAATTCAACAAATACTATAGTAAATAAAACTAAAAAAGCCCCCTGCACTGCAATGCAAAGGACTTTGAGACGTATGGTATACATCCAAGTTACGCAACTTGATTATACCACATTTTTTATATATCAGAAAGGAAAACGTAATGAATTTTAAAGTTACGTACAAAGAAAAAGACGGTGGTATACAAGCGATTATTAACTATAAAGTAAACGGTAAGTGGAAACAAAAAACAAACAAGGCTTTAAACGGCAATAGGGTTATTCCGGTTCCTGAAAACTTGTGAAGGAAATATTAGTTTTTAGGAAGAAATATCATACTGATTTAACAAATAGAGTTTTGGGGAGTTTCAAACTTCCCTAATTTTCTAAAAAAATCATTATGGTATACAAGACACGAAGGATTTACTCCCCATAACTTTAAACACAGCTATGTTTCAGCTCTTTTAGAGCAAGGTTTGGATTTAAAAACAGTAGCAACACTAACCAGAAACTCTATGGAGATGATTTCTAAAACTTATGCACATATGGATAAAGATTCTTTTGACAAGGCTAAAAAAGTAATAAATAGTTACTTTTAAGATTTCTGCCGTTTATAATTTTATATAAAGAATAAACTTACAAACGTGCATTTTGCATTATTGTAGTAAAGCCTATTATTATAACGCTTTATTTCTATATTTTAATAACGATATTTGAGGTGAAAAATTTGAAAGGAACATTAGTTTACAAAATTCTTAAAGATCATCTAATTGAAGGTGATTTAGAAATTGGAAAAGAAATAGCTATTAAGCTAAATCAAACATTAACCCAAGACTCTACAGGAACTATGGTTTATTTACAATTAGAGGCTATGGGAATAGATAAAATTAAAACGGATTTATCTGTAGCATATATAGATCACAATACTATACAAGCTGGTTTTGAAAATGCAGATGACCATGAATTTATAAGAACAGCTGCTAGAAAGTATGGCCTTGTATATTCTAAACCAGGTGGAGGTATCTGCCACCAAGTACAATTAGAAAGATTTGCTAAACCTGGAATTACTTTAATCGGTTCTGATTCCCATACTCCTACTGCTGGAGGTTTAGGTGCATTAGCCATAGGCGCCGGCGGACTTGATGTAGCTGTTGGTATGGCAAATGGCTATTATTATATAACTGTACCTAAGGTATATAATGTTAAATTAACAGGAAAGTTAAGCGATAAATGTAATGGTAAAGATGTTATTTTAACTGTATTACAAAAACTATCCGTTAAAGGCGGAGTTGGATATATTATGGAGTACACCGGACCTGGTGTAAAGTCTTTATCGGTTACCGACAGAGCAACTATTTGTAATATGGGAGCAGAATTAGGAGCAACAACATCTATTTTCCCAAGTGATGAAAACACTTTGGATTTTTTAACAAAACAAAATAGACCTGAGGATTATATTGAACTATCTCCTGATGAAGAAGCAGAATATGAAAATACTTTAGAGATTAATTTAGATGATATTGTACCAATGGCAGCTAAGCCACATAGCCCGGACAATGTTATTAAGGTTGATGATGAAAAAATAAAAGTCGACCAAGTTGCAATTGGTTCCTGTACAAATTCATCCTACGCAGATATGATGAAGGTTGCTAAAATCCTAGATGGTAACAAGGTTGATCCATCTGTAAGTTTAGTTATAGCTCCAGGATCAAGTAATATACTAAGACTTCTTAGTGAAAATGGTGCTTTAAAAATATTTATTGAAGCAGGTGCAAGAATACTTGAATCAGCTTGTGGTCCTTGTATTGGAATGGGACAAGCACCAAAATCTAAGGGAGTAAGTTTAAGAACATTTAATAGAAACTTTAAAGGAAGAAGCGGAACTATGGATGCTGAAGTTTATCTTGTAAGTCCGGAGACTGCTGCTGCTTCTGCTATTACAGGATATTTAACTAATCCAAATACTTTAGATTTAGATTTGACTATTGAAGAGCCAGGTAATTATGGAAAAAGTGACAACTATTTTATATTCCCTAATGAAGAGGATTTAGGAAAAGATGTTGTAATGGGACCAAATATTAAACCATTCCCTAAAGCTGTTCCCTTATCTGATACTATTAATAAGAAAGTAATCCTTAAAACAGGAGATAATATTACTACAGATGATATTTGTCCATCTAATGCTAAATTATTGCCATTTAGATCAAATATCCCTTATTTATCACAATTTTCTTTTAAAACCATAGTAGATGATTTTTATGATAGGGCAGTTAATAATGATGGTGGAATAATAGTTGGTGGTGACAATTACGGCCAAGGTTCTTCAAGAGAACACGCTGCACTTGTTCCCCTATTCTTAGGAGTAAAAGCAGTTATTGCCAAATCATTTGCAAGAATTCATCGCTCCAATTTAATTAATAGCGGTATCTTACCTTTAGTTTTTGTAAATAAGGATGATTATGAAAAAATAGATGAGTATGATGAACTTGAATTAAATAATACTATAGAAGCTGTAACAAATGGTAAGGTTATTAATTTAATCAACAAGACTAAAAATATAGAAATACCTGTTATATTTGAAGGATCACCAAGAGAAATTGAAGTAGTATTAAATGGTGGATTTTTAAATTACGCAAAGAATAATAAATTAGAGGTGTAAAATGCATAGAGTTACAATGTTAGAAGGAGATGGCATAGGTGTAGAAATCTGTGCTTCTCTAAGAAAAGTATTTAGAGCAGCTGAAGTAAATATACAATGGGATATTTACCAAACCGGAGAAAAACATTTTGAAAAACATGGAGAATTAATATCTGATGATTGTTTTAATAGTTTAGAAAAAAATAAAGTTGGAATAAAAGGACCTATGACAACTCCTATTGGAACAGGCTTTAGATCGGCAAATGTATTTTTAAGAAAAAAATATGATCTATTTGCAAATGTTAGACCTGTAAAATCTTTAGGTAAAATAGATAGTAAATTTGAAAATATCGACATTACGATTTTTAGGGAAAATACTGAAGATCTTTATCAGGGAATTGAAGAGATGGAAGACGAAAATACTGCTAAAAGTATTAAGATAATCACTCGAAAAGGCTCTGAAAGAATTGCAAAAGAAGCTTTTGAATTTGCAAAGAAAAACAATATAGAAAAAGTAACCGTAGTTACTAAGGCAAATATTATGAAATTTACAGATGGACTGTTTTTAGAAGTTGCAAGGGAAGTTGCTAAAAATTACCCTGGAATTAAGTTAGAAGAAGTCCTAGTTGACAATATGGCTATGCAACTTGTAATGTACCCTGAAAGATATAAGCTGATTTTAACTGAAAATCTCTATGGAGATATTCTGTCAGACCTTTGTGCCGGTCTTGTTGGCGGTCTCGGATTAATACCGGGAGCTAATATTGGAAAAGATATTGCAATTTTTGAACCTGTTCATGGTTCTGCTCCTGATATAGCTGGAAAAAACATTGCCAATCCAACAGCATTAATTTTAAGTGGATGTTTAATGTTGGAATATTTAGGTGAAATTGAAGCAGCTACAAGAATAAAAAATGCAGTAGATAAAACTTTAAGTGATAAAAATAACTTTACAAGAGATTTAGGTGGAAATAAATCAACAGAAGAATTTACCGATGCTATAATCTCTAATCTTTAGGAGGGGTTCTATGGTTGTAAATAATTCTCAAGGCAAATCGATTGTTGAAATAGAACAAGATTTTTTAAAAACACTTGATGACAATAGTTATATTGATCCTTCACTATATACAAAATATAATATTAAAAGAGGTTTAAGAAACTCTAATGGTACTGGTGTTTTAGTCGGTATTACCAATATAGCTAGTGTAGTTGGATATGAAATAAAGGATGGAATAAAGGTACCAATAGATGGTAAATTATTCTATAGAGGTATTAGATTAACGGATTTAGTTAATGGTTTCCAAAAAGATGATAGATTTGGATTTGAAGAAACGGCATTTCTTTTATTACTTGGTACATTACCAACAAAAGATGCCTTAGAAGAATTTAATAGGGTTATTAGTTACAACATAGAATTTCCAAAATTTTATAAAGAGGATCATATAATTAAATATCCTAGTAATAATATTATGAATATGTTGCAAAAACAAGTTCTAACCCTATACACTTACGATAAGAATGCAGAAGATATTTCACTTCTTAATACTTTTAAACAATCTTTAAGTTTAATTGCAAAATTACCAATATTAATGGTTTATTCCTATAAGGCAAAAAAACATTATTACGATAATGATTCTCTTGTTTTACACAGACCTTTAAGCAATTGTTCAATAGCTGAAAATATTTTGCATATGTTAAGACCTGACAGTAAATTTACAAAGGAAGAGGCTAGACTTCTAGACCTATGTTTAGTAGTTCACGCAGAACATGGTGGTGGAAATAACTCTGCCTTTGCAACTCATGTTGTATCTTCTACAGGAACAGATACCTATTCAGCTATTGCTACAGCAATTGGTTCCTTAAAAGGACCAAAACATGGCGGTGCCAATATTATGGTTAGAGCTATGGTAAATAATATTATGGAAAATTGTAATTGGAAAGATTACGATTCCCTTTCAAACTATATTGATAAAATATTAAATAAAGAAGCCTTTAATAAAAAAGGACTAATTTATGGAATGGGTCATGCTGTATATACAAAATCAGATCCTAGAGCTGTTCTCCTAAAGAAAAAAGCTAGAGAATTAGCTGAAATAAAAGGATTTTCAGACAAGTTTGAACTACTTGAAAATATTGAAAATTTAACGATTAGTAAATTTAAAGCTAGAAAGGGTCCTGAATTTGAAATATGTGCCAATGTTGACCTTTATGCTGGATTGGTTTATGAAATGTTAGGAATTGAACCGGAGCTGTATACTCCAATTTTTGCCGTATCACGAATAGCAGGTTGGTGTGCTCACAGACTTGAACAAACAAGAGATGAAAAAATTATGCGTCCTGGTTATATTTCAATATCCGGTGAAAATGAATATACTAATATTAATGATAGATAATTTTTCAATAAAAAAGTACTGTATAAATATATTTTAAGGTGACCCCAAAAAGTTGGACTTTTTCCAGAGCAGATTTATCGCTCTGGTTTTTCTATTATTATGCTGTAGCTAACTTCATTTAATTATTTTGAAAGACTTATGTCAAGAGCAAAAGCGAAGCGACTCTTGACCTATGGCTTTCAAAATAATATCATAGCTATGCTACAGATAATTGTTTTCTATATTCTACTGGACTTAACCATCCAAATCTTTCTTTTATCCTTAGTTCATTATAGTATTTTATATATTTTCTTATTGCTGTTTCTAATTCTTCATAACTATAATATATTTTTCCATAATACATTTCTTGCTTCATTATTCCAAAGAAATTTTCTATTGGTGAGTTGTCTAAACAATTACCTTTTCTAGACATACTTTGTATTATTCTGTTTTCCCTTAGCTTTTTTACATAGGCTTTCATCTGATACGCCCAACCTTGGTCTGAATGAAATGTTCTTCTATACTTACAATCAGATGTTATTTTAATAGTTTCTTTCAGAGAAACCATTATATTCTCTGTTGATGGTCTTTCAGATATTCCATAGCTTAATATCTCCAAGTTACATAAGTAAATAAATGGATCAAAATACAACTTTTTAATTTGAGGATTTCAATTCTTGTCACGTTTATAGTATTTGAATTCTGTTGCGTCTGTGGTTATTTTTTGATGAATTATACTGGTGTTAAATCGTCTATTTAGTTTGTTTTTTGCTATTTTACCAACTTTACCTTTGTATGAACTATATTTTCTACTTTTTCTAGTAAATGATATTACTTGAAGTTTAAGTTTTTGTACAAGTCTCTGTACCTTCTTTTTATTTATCTTCAATCCTAGTTTTTTAAGTTCACCATAAATTCTTCTATATCCAAAGTTTTCATGTTTTTCTCTTATCGTTAAAATTTCTTTTTCTATTTTTTATCCAGACTATCTCTATTAAATCTTTTTTGCCAATACATATATGTTGATTTTGGAAATTTAAGCACTGCAAGAATATCTTTTAATTTAAATGATCCTCGGAGATTGTGTATTATTCTTGCGATTTGTTCTTTTTTTGACTTTCCTTTAGACGCAATCTCCTCAATTCTTTTAAATATTCATTCTCTATTTTCAGAGCTAAAACTTGTTGTTCTAGTTCTTTAATTCTGTCAGCATCATTTTTATTTATCTGAGAAATTTTATTGTTTTTATTGTCTTTAGCTTTCATTTTAGAGGGTCTCCCTTGTTGTTTTACGAGACCTTCTTTTCCCAATTTTCTAAACTTTGATACCCACCCTGCTATTAATGATGGATTATTTATTCCGAAATTGGTTGCTAGTTCATGATAAGAGGTCTCTGTAGTTAGGTAAGACTCTATCATATTTAATTTAAAATCTAAAGTATATTTATCATTTTGTCGTTTTCTTAATAACCCTGTTTCTCCAAATTCTTTATACGCTTGTATCCAGGTACATACTGTCGTAAAACTTGGAATATTATATTTTTTAGCTAAATATTTGTATCCTCCCAAGCCATCTAAATATTCCTCTACTACTTTTAGTTTAAATTCAAAACTATATTTCGCCATTGAAAAACCGACCTCCTAATCGTTAGATTTTTGGTCTAACTTTTGGGGGGCGGTACATTTATTTATATACAGTACTTTTATTTTTTATTTTTTTCTTACTATTTCAATATCATATCCGTCAGGATCTGTAATAAAATAAAATTTAGGTATATTTGAATCTGATAAACCGCTTAATTCTGTTACCTTATAACCCATTTTTTTATGTTCTTCATGAGCTTTTTCTAAATCTTCAACTTCATAAGCAATATGACTATAACCATTACCTAAATCGTATGGTTCATGGCCAACATTATAGGTTAATTCTATTTCATGACCACTTTCTTCATCACCTAAATATACTAGACTAAACTTATCTTCCGGATAGTCTTTTCTTTCTCTTACCTTTAAGCCTAAAGCTTTCTCATAAAACTCTATAGATTTCTCTAAATCATAAACTCTTATACATGTATGAATTGCCTTCATTTTCATAATTATTCCCTCCTTAGTCTAATTTCAATAATATAGTATTATTTGTTTCTATATTTCTATAGGTACTACCCCATAAATCCACATACCAAGTTTCAGTTTCATCGTTAAATTTAAAATGAAATCCTACTTTTTTATCTATATTATCTTCTAATTTATCCTTATCTACTTCTTCATCTTTACTAAATCGTCCTTCTTTGTAACTTAAGAATCCACCAATATATGCTGTTTGATTAAAAGTGGATATATTTACCTCAAAGGAAGTAATATCTATTAAATAGGACATATAATTCCTTACATAGTATTGATTATACCCAATATTGCTTTTAATCCAACCAATAGCTGTGTCTAAAGCCTCTCCACCTATTGTGGAAAATAAATTAATATCGGAATTTTCAAAAGCCATTTCATTTTCTTTTAAAGTCTTCTTTATAAGATTAACAAAATGATCTAAATAAAAATAATTTTCATAGTTCATTTCCAATTCAACATAATCCTCTACATTTTCTAAAGATACCGAATTAGATAGAGCATAACCAAATTTGCTTTTATTGACTACAGCAATAGAATCCTTGTTAGTTAGATTTTTATTTCCAAATTCATTGAATTCCTTTACTGTCATATTAGTGTTTTTCCCGTTTATAAATACAACATCATCTTCATCTACATCATTGATTGTTAAATCAAAATCACCTTTTTCAATTTTAATATTATCATTTGAAACTTTAGAATTTTTAAAATCTACTATTAGATTAAAACTATTTTCATTATTTTCATAGTTTACCTTTATTTCGTCCTCTAACTTTAAAAACTCAAATTCCGCTTTAATATTATAAATTCCCGGTATTAAGGTTAAGTCTTTAATTTTATAGTATTTTTCTTTCCCTATTTCCACTTCTTTTTTTATTAAAGATTCATCCTTAATATTAATTGGTGTTATTTTTATTTTATAATCTGAAGAAAACAACTTGTTACTATTTGATTTAACAACGCCTATTAAATTTTCACCTAAGTAGTCCTCATTTTCCTTTATGTTTTTTATATCACTAGATACTGACTCCTTAACATATTTAGCAAAACTTTCATCTTTCTCGTATAAATCTATAAAATTATTAAGTGATTCCTTATAATATTTTTTAGTATCTCCTTCTATATAGGTGATTTTTTCTAATTTGTTAATATTATGATTTTCAACTGCAGAAATAAACTCATTTTCTATTTGATCAATACCTATACCATTAAAATTAATAAATACTAAGAAAGCAATTGTAGCCAAACATATTATTGTTACAGATATTAGTATATATTTTAATTTTCTATTTTCAAAACCTATTTCTTCATTATCTTTTACATAATTATCTTTAGCAATAATTTCTTCGTCTATTTTAATACTATCGGTTTTATTCTTATTTTCTTTGTCTTTGTCTATTAAAATCCTTCTTCCGGATAAAGGATTGTTTTTATCTTTTAACTTTCCTAATTTTTCGTCGTTTTCTTTTTTATTTTTTTCTTTTTTTAGGATTTCTTTTATATTAATTTCTTCATCTTCAACTTTATGAAAATCTAGTTTATCCATTAACTTATGAATATAACCTCTATTATCTGACTTTTTATTATTATCATCATTTGACAAATACAATCACCTCCAAAGAAACTAAATTACGCCTTTTTATTTATTCTTTTCTTTATTATAAAATATGATATTATAGCTAAAATACCTACAATTACAACTATTACTGAATATTCTCTTACAATTGTTTTAACATATTTCCAATTATCTCCTAAATAAACACCTAAGTATGTAATTATACAATTCCAAATTAAAGACCCTAATGCTGTGTAAAGAATAAATCTAAAACGATTCATCCTAAACATTCCTGCCGGAATAGAAATAATAGATCTTACTATTGGTAACATTCTACAAAGAAAAATAGAAATATTTTCATATTTTAAATATATATTTTTAGCTCTTTTAAGATTTGTTTCATCAATTTTTAAAAGTTTATTACCTTTTCTAAATATCTTACGAACTTTTACATTATTTATATAATAACCTATATAATATAGAATAATAGCTCCTATAACCGAACCTAATGTTGCAGAAACTACTACTCCTGTATATTTTAAACTAGTAGAAATTGTAAAAAATCCTCCTAATCCTAAAATTATTTCTGAAGGAATTGGAGGAAAAATATTCTCTATTAAAATCAGAAAAAAAATTCCAAAATAACCATAATTATCTACGAAATGTATTATGAAATCTTCCAAATTCATCACCCATTCAATTATAGCATAGAATTATATTATACAGTATTACAAAGATATAACAATTGTTCTTTCTTGTAAATTAAAAGAAGTAAGATTTAAAATCCCACTTCTTATTAATTCTTTGATTTAATTTTTTTCAATCGAAAAAATTCCTCTATGTTTTTTTCTTCAAGAATTTCTTCTGTTTCTTTAATAATTTCCTTATATCTTGGTATTTGAATTTTATCGAGGGCATTTGCTCGCTTTTTAGTTTTTTTAATTTCTTTTGCTAAATTATAGACAGAATTTTCTATTTCTGCTAATTCATAAATAATATCCTTTATTTTTATAAATTCCTTTATTGCCTTATCAAAGGCAGGGTTGGTGTTATACATTCCAAAATCTATATAATTTTCTTGGTCTTTTTTATAGAAAACAGTTGGAACCATTGCTCCCATTATAGATTTATAGACTATATTATATCTTTCTTCTTTTGATATTCCTTCAGCTATATTGTCTAGATTTTCTCTTCCCATAGTTATAGTAGCTTCTTTAAGAAGATTATATGCCCTTTCAAATTCAACTTCTATTTCCTCTTGAAGTTTCTTAGACTTGTCTACTAAAGACATCATCTCTTTTACCAACACTACTCTTTTTCTATCAAGTAAGTCATAACCCTTTTCTGCAAAATCCAAAGATTTTTTAATTTTTATTAAATTTCCCTTTGTAGGTGTAATTTTATAAACAGCCATATTATCATCGCCTATTTAAGATATTTGTTCTTTAGTTCAGGATCTATTCTGTCTAAATCCTCTTTAGGTAAAATCCTTATTAAATCCCAGGCTAAATTTAAAGTATCAAAAATACTTCTATTGTCGTATAAGTCTTGTTTTATAAATTTATTTTCAAACTCATTACCAAATTCCAGATATTTTTTGTCTGATTCCGATAGATCATCAGCTCCAATAATTTGAGCTAAATCCCTAACCTCCTGTACTTTTGAATAGGAGGCAAATAGTTGATTTGCAATACTTTGGTGGTCATCTCTAGTAAAACCTTCACCAATTCCATCTTTCATTAACCTTGACAATGAAGGCAAGATATTAATATTAGGATAAATATCTTGCTGCATTAATTCTCTTGACAGAGTAATTTGTCCTTCAGTAATATAGCCTGTTAGGTCTGGAATAGGATGGGTTATATCATCATTTGGCATTGTTAGTATGGGAATTAATGTTAAAGAGCCTTCTGAATCCTCAATCATCCCCGCTCTTTCATAAATTGAAGCCAAGTCCGAATACATATAGCCTGGGTATCCCTTTCTACTAGGAACTTCTTCCCTCATAGATGAAATTTCCCTTAATGCCTCGCCATAACTTGTTATGTCGGTCATAATTACCAAAACATGCTTACCTTTTTCAAAAGCTAAAAATTCCGCAGCTGTTAAGGCACATTTTGGTACAATAACCCTCTCCATTATCGGATCATCAGCATAGTTAATATACATGACTACATTACCTAATACTCCGGAATTTCTAAATTCATTTTCAAAATATAAGGCTTCATCGTGCTTTACTCCTATGGCAGCAAAAACTATAGAAAAGTCCTGGTTTTCATCACCAATTATTTTAGCCTGTCTTACTATTTGAGCCGCTAATTTATTATGAGGCATGCCGGCTCCTGAAAAAATCGGCAATTTTTGTCCTCTTATTAAGGTTGTTAAACAATCTATAGAAGATATTCCCGTTTGTATAAAATTTCTTGGATATACTCTTGAAACAGGATTTATTGGTCTACCATTAATATTGTAACTATTTAAAGAATAAATTTGTCCTAACCCATCAATAGGTTCACCAACACCATTAAACTTTCTTCCTAAAATTTCTTCAGACAAGGGTAATTCAAAAGGTTTTGCACTAAAGGAAACCTTGGAATTTTTACCACTAACTCCTGTTGTGTCTCCAAATACTTGAATTACTGCAGTATTGCCAATAATCTTTACAACTTGTCCTAAATAATTATTTTCTCTTGTTTGTACTTTTACAACTTCACCAAAGAAAATATCGGAGACTTCATCTATTTCTATTAAAGAACTCTCTATTTTACCTAATTTTGTATATTCTTTTAACATGAATTCTCCTTTCTAGTAATTTGAAATTAAATCTTCAAAATACATTTTTATTTTCTTATTTATTGTTTCTATTTGTGATAGGTCATCATTTGAAATATTATATTTCATATTTACTATTTCATTGTAAATATCGCTACTGATTATTTTTGAAATAGGAACATTCTTATTTACAGCCTTTAGACCTTCTTCATAATAATTATCAATAGTTTTTAACATTTCATATTGTTTTTTTATTGGGACATAGGTGTCTATATTGTGAAAAGCATTTTGTTGTAAAAAACCTATTTTCACCATTTTGGCTATAAATATAATTAGTCTTTGATCGTCTGGAAGAACATCCTCTCCTACTAACATAACAATTTCTTGTAATTTATCCTCTTCAAATAATAATTTCAAAATTTTATTTCTTAGGAAAACAACGTCTTCTCCTACGGTTTCTTCGTAATTTTCCCTTAGTTCTTCAACGTATTCTGAATATGATGTTAGCCAATTAATAGCAGGATAGTGTCTGGAGTAAGCTAATTCCTTATCTAGTCCAAGAAAAACATTAACATATCTTTTTGTATTTTCCGTAACCGGTTCTGAAAAATCTCCTCCTGGTGGAGAGACAGCTCCTATTATTGTTACAGAACCTTCCTTATTTCCTAAAGTTTTAACATAACCTGCTCTCTCATAAAATTGTGCTATTCTTGAAGGTAAATATGCCGGATACCCTTCCTCTGCCGGCATTTCTTCAAGTCTTCCAGATATTTCTCTTAAGGCTTCTGCCCATCTTGAAGTTGAATCTGCCATAATTGCAACATCGTAACCCATATCTCTAAAATATTCTGCTATTGTAATTCCTGTATAAATGGATGCTTCCCTGGCTGCTACCGGCATATTAGAAGTATTGGCAATTAAAACCGTTCTTTCCATTAATGATTTATTGGTATTTGGATCTATTAACTTAGGAAAATCTTCAAGAACTTCCGTCATTTCATTTCCTCTTTCACCACAGCCAATATAGACTATAATATCCGCATCGGAATATTTTGCTAACTGATGTTGTGTCATGGTCTTTCCAGTACCAAATCCACCTGGTATAGCAACTGTGCCACCTTTGGCTATAGGAAAAAATATATCTAAGACCCTTTGACCTGTAGTTAGGATTTTATCCACCTTTAATCTATTTTTTATTGGACGAGGTTTTTTTATTGTCCATTCTTGGTACATTTTTAAGGGTATTTCTTCGCCTTTTTCTGTAACTAAAACCGCTATAGTTTCGTTTATATTATATTTTCCGTCCTCTTTAACATTTTTTAATCTACCAAATAATCCAACCGGCACCATAATTTTATGTGTAATTATATCTGTTTCAGGAACTTCTGCTATAATTTCACCTTCCGAAACATAATCTCCGTCTTTTACTTTTATTCTAGTTTCCCAGAGCTTTTCTTCATCAATGGAAAGAAGTCCTACTCCTTCAGGTATAAATGTTCCATACTTTTCCTTTAATAAATTTAAGGGTCTTTCAATACCATCAAACATATTTCCAATTAATCCCGGTCCTAATTTTAATGACAATGGTTTATTTGTATGAAGTATTTCATCAAATGGTCTTAGCCCTTCTGTTTCTTCATAAACCTGAATTATCCCTTTATTATCCTCTAAGCTTATTACCTCACCTATTAACTTTTTTTCACCTACAAGTACCATTTCTTTAGCTTGAAAGCTTTCCATCTTGTCTCCTGTAATAACCGGTCCGTTAATAGATTGAATTATTCCATTTTCACTATTCAATTTCTTCACCTACTTTGTTGATGAATTCTTGAATATATAGACCTATTGTATTTCTATTTCCCTTAATTTTTTCTTTAATACTATTATTGTAAATAATATTTTCTTTTTCGTTTAATACAATAAACCCTCCTATTTCAGATTCATCCAGAACTTTAAATCTTTTTGAACTAGAATTAAATCTATTTATATCATCTTTTAATAAAAATATTGTATTGTTATTATCATCTAGAAATTCCTTTAACCCTATTTTTAGATTTTCAAAATATTTTTCTGTCTTAATATATCCCCTATATTTTTCTTCTAAATTTATAGAAATCTCATCAATAAGTTGCTCTCTTAATTTCAAAATAGATTCTTTTTCTAAATTTTTTATTATTTCCAGTTCCTCATTCTTTTTAATGTCAAGCCTATGTTTTTCCTTTTTTAGCTTTTTTTCGAATTTGTTTTTTAATTCTTTTTCATAATCAGCTAAATCCTTGGCTAAAGCTTTCTCATACTCATCAAGTTCCTTATTGAAAAAACTTAACTTTTTATCGTAAGTTATTTTTTTAAAAAGATCATATTTATTTTCTAGTAAAAGCATAATTAACCTCTAATCTATTTTTACTCCTAAGGATTCCTTAACGTATTTCATAATAAAATCCTTGTCTTTTAAACCATCTTCACCAGGTATAGTAACTATTAAGGGTAGTTTTCCCTTTTCCCTATGGGAAAATATTAAATCCGATAATAATTCATTAATACCTTCTGTAACAATAACTATTCCATATTTTTCATTTTCTATACTTTCAGTAAATATTTTTCTAATTTCATCTTCATCTTCAGAATAACCTGTTTCTATACCTGCTAATTCCATTCCTAAAATTACATTTGTTTCATTTGAAATTACTATACTTTTCATTTTAAAGTTTACCTAAAATTAATATAGAAATAACTAATCCATAAATTGCAATACCTTCTGCAAGTCCAACATATATTAATGTTTTACCAAGTAATTTTGGTTCCTCTGAAACAGCTCCTAATGCAGATGAACCAACTACACCTACGGCATAGCCTGTACCAATAGTAGCTAATCCGGTAGATAATGCTGCTGCTAAAAGTCCTAATCCATTTACTTCAGAAGCTCCAGTTGTTGCAGCTAATGAAGATGAAGGTGCAATTAAAACCATTGTCATTAATAATAAGGGAACAAAACTAAACAAATTAATCTTTAAAGCTTTTTTTAATTTTCTCTTTGAATTGTCTGTGTTCTTATAAATCAAATACACTCCTGAACTAATAGTTAATATAACTACCATTATTGTTGATGCTAAAATAAAATACATAACATTTTCCTCCTAAAATTTGTTTTTGCTAGGAATAAAATCTATTCCGTCACCCTTATAATATTTACTAAACATTTCATAATATTCTAATCTTAAAGATTGAATAAATACTATTAAACCTTCCAATCCCATTATTAATATATTTCCAACTATTATCATCGCAATATTTCCTGTTTTAGTTCCTATCATATTTCCTATTGTTGTAAAAGCTAAAAATAACCCAACATGGTTAATGGCAAAAGCTCCTACTCTTATAAAAGAAACCGTTCCGCTGAAAATGGACAATAATGTTTCAATAATGGAAAATGAACCTTCAATATAATAACCCGATACTGGCTCACCATTATATAAATTTTCATTTTTTTGTAATTTATTGGCTAATGGTCTTTTAAATACCATAAGCAGTAAACAAAGTCCTATTAAAACTCCATTTAATTGTATTGGCATTATTTTAAAGGATAAAGCTAAATTTAAAGCTAAGCTTAAAATTAATAAATAGAGAATAAATCCTGTAATTCCTTTTTCTCCAAAATATAGTTCTTCTAAATTATTTTCCCTCCTAAGATTATAAATACCTAATCCATAGGACATAATTAATAGCATAATTCCCATTACTATTGCCATAACTAAAATTGTATTAATATTTTCATATGGTCTTATTAATAAGGCCGGAATAACAGTTTCAAGTCCAAAAAATGAGCCATATAAAAAACCGAAAATTACCGAGCTAAAGCCCAACCTAACTATTAAGCCTCCAAAATCCTTATTTTTGATTTTTGATAAGAGAAATCCTCCAAGTACAAATATCAATCCCTGCCCAACATCTCCAAACATTGCTCCAAATAAAATCATATATGTTATTGCAAAAAATGGAGTTGGATCTAATTCTTCATAATTTGGAGTACCATACATTTTTACTAATAGCTCAAAAGGCTTAAAAAAAACATTATTTTTTAACTTAGTTGGTGGTGTAATTCCCTCATGGTCATCCATGTCATTAAATTGAATAAGAATTTTATATTTCTTCTTTAATTCTTTTTCCAATTCTTCACTATCTGTTTTCCCAACCCAACCTGCTAAATAAAAATAATGGTCACTAATGGCTATATTATTTTTTATATTTTCTATATTCAATTTATTATATTTTTCAATTAAAAAGGATTTTAACTCATTAGAATATTTTTCTTTAATTTTCTCTATTTCCTTTAAAATATTCTTTTTTTTACTTATTAAATCCGACTTTTCATTTTTAAGTTTTTCTATAATTTCTACAGGAGTTCCTAAATATTCCTTAGGTAAAAATATTTCTTGAAAATTCAAACTTCTTAAAGTCCTATTTATATCTACTTCCATATCTGTAGGATATAAAATTAAATAAACTTCTCCTTCTTCCATAGAACTTAAATGGAAAATAGCAGCAAATATATTTTCATAGTTTTTCTTTAATTTTATTCTGTCATCTTTTCCAAAAATACCAAACCTATATTTAAAATTATTCATATTATATAGATCTTCAATTTTAATATTTAAGTTTTTAAATTTAGAATAAAGATTTACAAGTTCATTTTTTTCAGAAATTTTATTATCAATTTCCTGTAGTTTATCTGTATTTTCTAAAATTATTTCATAAAATCCTTGAATTTCATTTTTATTGTAGCTTTTTAATGATTTTCCCTTGCTTTTTGCTAGATCAAATTCTAAATAATCATTTATTTTATTTAGTTTGTTTTCCTCTTCCCTTGTATTAATATCAGATTTATACTTTCTAATATAATTAAAGTCAACTGCCATATTTACATTTTCATCGTTTATAGGAAAAAGAAATTCACTATGTGAAATTAAATCATTTGAATCAACTATTTGAACATAGTTTTTTTCTACTATATCTGATATAACATTATCCATATCTGAAATATTGCCGATAATATTCATCATTAACATTTTCTCAGATTTCATTTTTAACTCCTTCCTAAATTCTTAATTAAATAACCCCTAGTTTCTTCACTAGTAAGATTATAGTTTTTAGATTCTAAAATCGCTCCAATATCCTTAATATCGAAGTCGGTCATTACAATAATTCCTAGGGTCTTTTTAAAGTTAAATTTATTGCTTTTTGTTAAATCCCTTGACTGGTAATATAAATATCTGTTAATTCTTCTTTCCATATAAATATCTATATTATGCTTGGAATCAAATAAAAAACTATACTTAGTTTTTAAAATATTATCAACAAAATCCTCAAGTTCCATATACGATAGATTTTTAATATCAGTCGTATTAAATAAATCTCCTCCAAGTATTGTGTAATTATAAATAATAACCGGTTTTATATTATAAAATTTCTTTGCCCTATATATCCAACTTAAATTGTATAGGTCAATAAATTGTCCATAAAAATTTTTTATTATCTTCTCATTTTCCTTATTTAAATATTTACTTTCAAAAAAAATACTGGAGTAATAATTTCTATCTAATGACATTTCCACAAAAAATAATAAATCTCTTTTTTCCTGATTTTTATATCCTCTTAAATATTTATAAAACTTGCTATTTTTCAACTCTTCAAAAAATTCCTCTATAGTAATTCCTTCTTTTATCTTTTCATAAAAATCATCTCTTATAATGAAACTTTCTTTAGTCAAGGCCTTGTTTTTTGTAACAAGGTTTCTAGTCGCTTTTTTTATATCCTCTATTTCATACTTATCTAAAATTAGTTGAACTAGATTATTATAGTTTTTAGACAAGAAATAGCCTAGTTTATTTAAAATTTTTAATCTATTCTTTTTTAAATCCGATTCAATTTCATTTATGGAATTATAATTTTTATTTACAATAAATTCTCTTTCATATAAATAATCTATAACTTCTTCTATTTTTTTAAAGCCAATAAGACTTTCATAATCCTCCTCTTGTAAAAGATTTTTTTTCATAGAGGAAATTTTACTATTTAAGGCTGAAAACTCCTTTGCTGAATTCATTTAATCACTTTCCTTTGAAAATTGTTGTTCAAATACCTTATTACATATAAGGTCTTTGTTTTTTTCAAAAGCTTCCATTATCTTGTTTGTAACAATATTATTTCTTTCTTTTAAATAGACTTTTTGCCTTTCTACTTCCCTTTCAATATCTTCCTTATAATTTTCTAAATTTATATTAAATTCTTTATTATAATCTGCATATAGATTTTCTTTCTTTTTATTAAACTCTACTAACAGTTCATTTTTTCTTTTATTGAAGTCATTATCTAAATTATTAATGGATTTATCCAATTCAACAATTTCCTTAATAAAATTATCCATTCTACCCTCCTGCCTTTAATTCATAATAAACTATGGTACTCCTCTAATTGAAATTTGTCACGTATTTTCACCATAAAATTCATAATTATTTAATTATATTAATAATTAATAAAAATACATTTTTTATTCATTTTTTCTTTTTCTAATAAAAAACAATTTTTTACAGTTATTTGGTATATTTTTCACATTTAAAGCAATAAAAAAACAAAAAACATCCAGTAATTTAAATTACTGGATGTTTTTTGTTTTTAGTTATTAATTTTTATTCATTTGTTTATATCTATTAATATTTTCTTCACTTAGAAACTCATAGGCTTCATTAATTTTTTGAAACATCTCTGTAGCACCAGGATCTTTATTTATATCGGGATGATATTTCTTAGCCATTTTCCTATAAGCTGTTTTAACTTCATAAATATTAGTGTCTTCCGGTATTCCTAATACTTCACAACTTTCCTTATACTTTGTTTTAAAATCATTTAATGGATTTGCATAAGAGCCTTGACCATAGCCACCGTAGCCTTGTTGCTGGCCTTGGTAACCTCCAAAAGTTCTTCTAAACTCTTCATCATTCATATTATAATAGTGAAATCCTCCACTGCCTTGTGAAAAGTTTTTAAATATTTCTTCCCAAAAATCATTTTGTGCTTGTTGTTGTTCTTCCCTTTCTCTTTCTTCTCTTTCTTTTCTATCTTTATAGTCCTTAGAAAATTCACTATAGGATTTAAAGTTTTCCTTATTATTTATTAAATAATCACCATAGTTTCTTAAAAATTCAACAGCTGAATAATTAACATACTGTAACCAGCTGACAAATTTTCTTCCTAATATAGGAACTAATACAAAGAAAGCTACAATTATTATTATATAGGGCGATAATAGGACTCCTGCACCACCAATAAACCAAGGAGCTATTAAAAATGCACTACATCCTATAAAAACCAAAGAAAGTAAGGCCTTACCTAATTGCGAAACAACACTGACTATAACTTCCATTATATTTATTAAACCGCCTATTAGAACCTCTAAAAAATTAGCAAGTCCCAATATGAATTTACCCCAAATCTTTCTCATTTGCCATACCTTTCCAAATACTTTTTAATATATTCCTTATCTTCTTTTATTAAAGAAAAATCATTACATTTAAATTCAATATGATGTCTAAACTCATGAATTAATACCTCTTCCAGCTTGTCTTTAAACTGTTGACGAGGTAAATGTCCCTTAGTTTTAATTATTGAGCCATAATAAATCCTAATAAGATTATACATATTATTTCTTACATATTCACCATTAATATATAGGTTGTTATTTATGCTCTTAGGATGCATTTTGGCAGACTCAATTAATACAATTCCACCTTGTAAATCCTCAAATAATACATCGGGAATTGTATCAGCAATTTCTTCTAACATATCATGAACATCATCAATTGTATATTTTTCATTTAAATTTCCCATACTACACTCCAAATATTTATAATTATACCATAAAATAATTAATTTATTCTTAATAAAATGATATAATTATTCACTATGCTATAATTAATTTGAAAAGGAGATTTAAATGATAGATTTTTTAAAAGAACAAAATATAGATAATAAGTTAATAGATAAAGTTTTAGAATTTAGAAAAAACCATCAATTAGACAATAAATATATAAATCGTATTCCGTCACCACATTATAAATATTACGGAAAAGAAGTTTGGGAGCAAAGTATTACCGCTATACTACAAGGTTCAAATATCCTACTCAGCGGTCCTAAGGCAACAGGAAAAAATGTTCTTAGCGATAACTTAGCTGCCCTATTTCAAAGACCTACTTGGAATATATCCTTTCATGTAAACACCGACAGTACAAATTTAATTGGAACAGATACTTTTAAGGACAATGAAGTAACCTTTAGACCGGGACCTGTTTATGATGTAGCTTTAAATGGTGGTTTTGGTATATTAGATGAAGTAAATATGGCTAAAAGTGATTCCGTTGCAGTTATTCATTCCCTACTTGACTATAGGAGAATAATAGATGTTCCCGGATATGAAAAAATAAATTTAAACGATGCTACTAGATTTATTGGTACAATGAATTATGGCTATGCAGGCACTAAAGAATTAAATGAAGCTCTTATTTCTCGATTTCTTGTAATAGATATGCCTAAAGCAAGTGAAGAAACATTGAAACATATTTTACTTACAGATTTCTACCTAAGAGAAAATGCTTTGGATTTATTTATAAGATTGTTTTTAGACCTTCAAGAAAAGAGTATGAACTCTGAAATTTCTTCAAAAGCTATTGATATTAGAGGTTTAATAGCAGCTATTGGAGCAATGAAAATAGGATTAAATATAAAATCAGCTTTACAAATAGGTCTAGTAAATAAAACCTTCGACCTTTTTGAAAGAGAAATAATCCAGGATGTAATTAACAGTCTTTTTAAAAACGACTTAACAAGAGAAGATATTTTTAAGGTATTATAATGGAAAATAAATTAATGGATTTAAGTACTAACAGAATGAACAATATTACTTGGACCGTTGCAAATAATTATAATTTTATACCAAACTATAATATATTTAAATTTGAAGATAATAATAAAATCAATATTTACAAGTCTGCTTTAGCCGGCTTTAGCTATGGTAAATTTCAAATAGAGGAGGTTTATAATTTCCTCTATGTACTAACTGAGGACAATCCCTACCCTGACGATTATTATAAAATAACCGAATTAATGCTGGAGGAATACTTTTGGTTTTACTATGACAAATATAGACCGGGTATAGTAGAATTTAGAGATTATACAACTAAAGAAAAATACAATAATTACAAATTTAGAACACCTAATAATTTAGCAGAAGAGTTAGAATATGCCTATTATAGTAGAAAATTATCCTATGTTCCTAAAACTAGAGAGATGGTTATCTTATTATTAAATGATATTATGAATATTAAAAATATAAAAAACACTTCAGACCTTATATTAAAAATAGATAAAATTATTAAAAGGCATTTTCATATACACCTAAATATTAACTATGAGCAAAATTTAAAAAAATCTCTAGAAAGCTCCAAAGAAAAAGATAAATTGCCTAAAGATTTGAAGGTCAAAATAGAATTTAAAAATCGTAATCAAAATGTATTAGACAAAGATCAAGTTGAAGCTGCTGAATTTAATAAATCCAGCTTTCTCTTTGAAGATAGGGAAATAGATAGAGACCTGGAAGAAAATAATCTTACTACAGAAAACTATACTAAAGAAGGTTATTTAAAGGATTTAGCTGAAAAAGTATATGGTAAAAGTATCTTAAGTAGTTCAAATACAAGCAAACTAGAAAATAAGCTATGTACAGGAATACATGAAGGAATACAAATTTTACTTACTAGGGGAAAATTTGGCAAAAGCTTAAACGAACAATTTAGAGAATCTGAAAAGCAGGAAATAAAAAAAGAAAATTTAGAGCATTTTAATAAAAACTATTTAATATATAAAAGATCCATTACTAAATTAAGAGAAGTAATAAGAAGGGAGATTTTAACGGATTTAAACGAAAGTAAGTACCTATCTACTAATGGTAAGTTAATTCCTTCCTTACTTTGGAAACCAAAATATATAAATAATAATAAAATATTTTTAAAAGAAAAAAAGGATGAAATTGGAACAGTTTCAGTAGATATTTTATTGGACAGCTCCGCTTCTCAAATTGAAAGACAAGCATTAATAGCATCCCAAGGTTTTATAATTGCTCAATCCCTAACGGATTTAAACATTCCGACAAGGGTAATGTCCTTTAATAATTTTTATAATGTTTTAATCTTAAAAATATTTAGAGATTACTTTGATTCAGATAATAAAAACCAAAATATTTTTGAATATACTGCATCAGGTTCAAATAGAGATGGATTAGCTATTAAAACCGTTAGCTATCTTATGAACAATACAGGTTTTGAAAGAAGAATTCTAATAGTATTAAGCGATGGTAAGCCAAACGACAAAATCAATTTGAAAATCATCGGAAATATTAATAAAAAAGCTAAGGATTATATAAAAGAAGATGCTATTAAAGATTCATCAAAGGAAGTTTTTTTAAGTAGAAATTCTGACAACATAGTCTTAGGTGTATTTACCGGCGAAGAAGAAGATCTTCCAAGTGAAAAAAAGATATATGGAAATGATTTTGCCTATATTTCCAACATAAACAGATTTTCTGATATAGTTGGAAGCTTTTTAAAAAATGTATTAATAAATGAACTTGAATAAATTCTTAAAGTCCAAAATATTATTTTATTTTTTGGACTTTAAGCCTATACTAAATAAATTTATCTATATTTTCCTTAAATTCCTGTAACTGTCTTTGGTTTTTAATAACAATTAGCTTATTCTTATGTTTGTCTAAAATTTCTTTATAATGTTCTTTTATATCCTTATTTCTTCCCTTATACAAAATCCAATAAATAAACTCAAAATCAAATTTTTCCTTACATCCTTCCGCCATACTGTCCCTTGTAGTGTTTTTAAATTGTAAATACCTTTTAAAACCCCTATACAGACAGGAAAATCGATTAAATTTCATATAAATTATTTTATCTGCCAAGGACAACCTTTCTTCTTGAAAAAAAGAAGTATAATTGCCGTCTATAACCCAGGATTCCTTATTTATAAAGTTTAAAACTAAGGACCTTGCTTCTTCCCTATCTCTCATTTCCCAATTAGGTAAAAACTGAACAGTATCAAGGTATAAAAGGGGAATACCATATTTTCCGCTTAAATATTTAGATAGTGTCGACTTTCCACTGCCACTATATCCTAAAACAGCTATTTTCATATTCCCTCCAATCCATATTGTATACTTTTTCTATAATTATACAATATATCATAAAAATTTAAATATTTTAAATTATATGTCCTTTTCAATTTTTATATTTTTGATTTCTGCTATATTCCCATTATTGAATATTGGAAATGTAACAGTATTATCTCCAAATCTAAACTGTTCTAATTCATCATCAACATAATTTATAATCTTTCTTTCAATTAAGTTCTTATCTGTCGTTTCTTCTAAAAGGATATACTCTGTATTTGAATTAATTTCTATCCTATATGGTAAATTCGAATAATTAAATTTTTCAATATTTAACATATTATTATTTTTGTCCATTTCTATTATTTTTATTTCTTTTTTTCTTAATATTTTTTTTACTTCTAATTCTACAGTATTAGATTGCTCCTTTTTATTTAGTTTATTATTAAAATTTTCTGATATTGAAATTTTCTCATAATTTCCTTCCTCAAAATTTTGAAAATAATTTCCATCTAAGTCCAATCCAAAAACATACTTATTTTTACCGATATAGTATTTATTATCATCTGTTAAGTATATAGGATATAGTTTTAAACTTCCTTTAGTTTCTGCATCTATATAAATTTTACCTTTTAAATTAATTTGAAATCTTGATTGACCCTCTTCATATTTGTAATCTGCACTTGCTTCTATACATGGACTAGCTATTGTTTCTGATGTACTATAGCTATTTTCTAAATCTATTGTAGCTATTGCTAAAAAGGCATAACCTTCGGCTCCATCTACCTCTATGTATTTATTTGTATCTTTACCTTTAACTTCTATTTTTACATCCTCAATATTTTTAATTTCCTTTTCTTTTCCATACTCAATAAATTGAACAAATCCTCCAACTAATGTATCATATGCTGGATTTTTAACTGTTTCTTCTTTTGCCAACTTACATCCACTAAGAGAAAGAACCATTAGCAAAATTAATAAAACTACATTGAACTTTTTCATATTAGTCCTCCAATTCTCCATCGAATTTTAATATATCACCAATATCGCAATTTAAATAATAGCAAATTTTATTTATAGTATTAAATCTTATTCCTTTTGCCTTACCTGAACGTAAAATAGATAAATTAGCTTCAGTAATATTAATTAATTTTGCTAATTCTTTTGAAGTCATATTCCTATCTTTTAATATTTCATCTAAATATACTTTTATTGCCATAATTCACCTTAAATAAACATTTTATTTTCATCTTTTATTTCTTTAACTTTTATTAAATACTGTACAATTAAACTAATAAATAAAAAATAAACCAATAATTCTAAGTTAAAATTTATTTTTATAGTAATGTTGTAAAAATGCTTTTCAAAAATTATATAGACCAAATTTATAATTATATTTATAAAAATCGATAATAACAAGCCAAGTTTAATTTTATTTTTTAGTGAATATAATTTATTAATTGCAGTATTTTCACTAAATTTGTTTTCCATATCTATAAGAATATATATTAAATTCATATTTAAAAAAATATACATTATATTAAAAATATTATTATTTATAAAATCTAGAATAATTCTAATCAATTCATAATTATCTATTGCAAACATATATTTTTCTTTTAATCTATTCAAATAATCAAATATAGATATTGTATTGCCATAATAACTTAATGTTTCCATATTATTTAAATTATCTTTTAAGCCAACACCAAAAATATTAATTACTGCAATAACGTTTGTTAAAAACAAAATCCCTATAATATATTTTATAGAGTTTGATCTATTTATATCTATCTTTAAAAATCTCCATATAATATACAATAAAATTAATTGATTTGTAATAATAGGAAATGAAATTTGTAAACTAATATTTTGTTTTAAAATTATCTCAATTATATTTGGGTTTATTCCTACATATATAGTTAAAAATATCAATAATGAAATAAATAATAATAAATAATCTATATTTTTAAAATTATTTCTCCTTTTTATCTTAACAAAAATTATTATTGGAATTATAGATATTAAAATATATATAGCCCAAGATATTATATTTCCAATACTTCCACTTATAGACATACTTCTTAAAATATTACTTATTTGGTAATATGGAAAAAATACTATTTGTTCCATATTAAAAATATTTGCTTCAAAAATATTAAAAATTAAAAGTATTAAAACTTCTATTATTAAGAACATGGTTAATTTCTTCTTCATATTCATAATATCCCCCCCTTGATATAATTATTGTTTTACAATAATTATATCAGTTAAATTATCGTTTTACAATAATTTTAAGTTTAAAAAAATCAAATACACCTATATAGATATATTTGATTTATAAATTATTTATTAAATTTTATACTAGGCTAGTATTTCAATTACATTTTTATTTGCTGCAGCTTTTGCCGGACTATAGCTAAATATAATGCCTATTGCTAGAGAAATAAATAGGGAAACAAGTACAGGGCCTGTCTCTATTGAAATTGTAAAAGGTAAAAATATAGCTATTATCATAGCAAATAGTATACCAAAGAAATACCCTAATATTCCGCCAATTACAGTTATTATTATTCCTTCTAATAAAAATTGTATTGTAATATTCTTCTTTGTTGCTCCTAAAGCTCTTCTTATTCCAATTTCCTTTGTTCTTTCAGAAACTGATATAAACATCATATTCATTATTCCTATTCCTGCTATTAGAAGTGAAATACCTCCTATTAAGGCTATAAAAGTAGTAATGCTATCTAGAATATTGGATATACCATCCATTATTTCTCCAATATCCACAAAGGTATATTTGCCTAAATTTTTCATGCTTCCATTGTCGGCTAAAAAATCTACAACTTTTTCCGATACATCTGAAACCTGAGCACCTTTTTCCAAATACAAGGTTATTGAAGCACTTGCAAATTTTGCCTCATTATAAAATTCATATGTATCTTTTGGAATTAATAGAGAATAATTCATCATTGCCATCATACCGGTAGCACCTTTATAAACACCTACTATTTGGTAATTTAGACCATTAATCTTTATATTTTTACCTAGATAGGAATTTTTATCTTCAAAAAGCTTTTTTGCAATATAGTCACTAATAACAACTACCCTATTTTTGGTTTTATTGTCTACGGATGTTAAATTTCTTCCCTCGACTAATTTTTTATCTGTGTTTTTTACTAGTTCAGCTGTAGAATTTTCTGTAGTTTTATCTGTTTCCAAAATCATTGAAGCATTATTTGAATCGGTGTTTACACCGGTTATTTCTACATTTTTGACACCTTTAATTTTTCCTACTTCTATTAAATCCTGTTCTGAAAAAAACTTTATATTTGAATCATATGCCAGGGACATATCATTAGGTTGAAAAGTAATATTACTAGTAATATCTTGAGACTCATCTTCTGTAAGTTCCTCTACTACATAATTTTCAAAACCTTGGCCAATAGAAATTATTGCTATTACTGCACCAATTCCAATTACTATTCCTAACATAGTCAGTATACTTCGTTTTTTATTTCTTTTTATAGCATTAAATGCATCTGAAAATAATACCGAAAATTTCATTACAAATCAAACCTTTCTTCTAAATTTCCATCAACCATAAAAAGAACTTTTGAACAGTAGGAAGCTAAACTTCTATCGTGAGTTACCATAACTACAGTTGTTTTATTTTCTATATTTAGTTTTTTAAATATTTCCATAATCTCTCTTGATGTTGCTGAATCCAAAGCGCCTGTTGGTTCGTCTGCAAGGATAAATTTAGGATTATGGACTATTGCCCTAGCAATTGCTACCCTTTGTTTCTGACCGCCTGAAAGTTGTGTAGGATATTTATCTATTTTTTCAGGTATTCCTACAGATTCCAATGCTTCTAAAACAATTTTTTTTGTTTTTCTAGGAGTTAATCCTGCATATAATAATGGTAATTCAACATTCTCCCTAACTGTATAATTATCTATTAAATTAAAATTTTGAAATACAAACCCGACAGCTCTATTTCTTATATGGGAAAGTTTATCATCATTTTCATTTTTTGTTAATTTTCCATCAAAAAGATATTCTCCTTCATATTTATTGTCCATAAATCCTATTATATTCATTAAGGTTGATTTTCCCGAGCCTGATTCACCCATAATTCCAACAAATTCACCTTCATGTACTTCAAAGGATACATCTTTTAACACATGTAGTTTTTCCTCTCCGGTAATATATGTTTTGTTAACCTTCCTTACCTCTATCATTGTTGTGTCTCCGGATTTGTTGAACTATTACTATCTTCTACTTCTTTTGTAGCCTCTGTATTATTATTTTTACTATCATCGTCTACTTTTACTTCCATATTTTCAGTTATACCTTCTATATTGGAAATTATTTTATCGCCAAGCTTTAAACCGGATATTAATTTATATATACCATCTTCTATTTCTACTTCTATTTCTTCTTTAATTGCTTTTCCATCTTTAACTTTAAAAATAAAATACTTTTCTTTTTCTTTTAATACTGCTTCAAATGGTAAATAAATTTTATCTTGAGGTAGCTTTATATTTACTGAAAATCCATAATGAATATTTTCATCTGGTGTAACTGTAAAACTATAATTTGCAATTGATGTTGTTTGTTGGTTCATAGAAATTTGAGAATCCTTACTAATTGGCATTTCTTCAATGCTTTTTATAGTCCCTTCAATTTCCTCTCCAGAATTTGCAACTATTATTTTTACCCTATTATCAACTTTTAATTTGTCGTAATCGTATTCTGAAACCTGTCCTTTTATAACAATCTCGTTACTGTTTATAGTTACAACCGGACTTGCACCTGTCATACTCATAGCTGATTCTGCAGCCTCTTTATCAAGTTTTATTTTTCCGGATATTTTAGCTTTTTCTACATAGTTTAAGTTTTCTTTAGCAGTTTTTCTTTGGGAATCTATTCCTTTAATTTCTGCATTTGCTTGACTTACAGCAGACTCAAAACTTGGAATTGTAGACTCCAAACTTTGAACTTCCATTTTTGCCGACTCTAATTCCATCTGCAACTGAGTAAGTTCCCCTGAACTTTTCCCCGTATTATTTGGATTGTTATAATCCTCAATATCTGTTGGCAGAGTAATATTTGAAGAAATATTTTTAATTTTATTATTTAGGTCAGTTACTTTTTTATTAGCTGCCGATAAACTGCTTTTAGCTTTACTTAATTGTGAATTTGCAGAGTTTTTTGCATCTACAGCTAAATTATACTGTGTATCTAATTGAACTAATTGACTTTTAACTGTATCATTTTCATAGATAAATAAGTTCTGTCCTACTTCTACAGAATCTCCATCATTAACATAATATTCCTTTATTTTTCCTTTAGTAGAATCTAAATATACCTCCTGCTTTTCACTAGCCTCTACATTTCCAGAAAAGGAAATAGGATCTTGCTCTATTACTTCGTATAGTTCTACTGTTTCTTTAGTATCTCTACTAAAAAATATTGTTAGTGCTATAGCAACAATAAGAATTATTGAAACTATAGCTACTATTATCTTACTTCTCTTAGTCATAATTATCTTTGTTCTTCTCCCATTATATTATTTATTTTATTATAACTTGATATTATTATTACTGATGGTAGAACATTTATTAGAATACTTATTATCATATTTATTATAATTGACATCATTGCTCCTGGAACATTTAAACTAACCGCACTAATAATTGTTGTTGCTACAGAATAAATTACTAGTAATATTATTAATATATATGGCGTAATATTAAAAAGTTCTTGATTCTTCATTTTTTTAGAATTCATAATTGCCATAACAATTATTCCAATAGTAATTATTAAAATTATAATTGAAATTATATTATCAAAGGTACTTGTTTCAAAAACTGACATATCCGTTCCCACTGCAATTAATTGGTCTCTTACTTCCTTTGAATTATTAATCGCATATAAACTAACTAAACCCAATACAGTAAATATTACTGTTATAATTTTAATAACAATTATAAATGTATTCCATCCTTTTGCTCTTTTAAATAATCTTTCTTTATCCATTTTATCCTCCCTTTTGTACATTAATAAACTAATACACTATAATTATACCAAAACAAATTGAATTAAACAATTTACTTCTAAATATTTAACTAATTATTTTATCTTTTATTTAACTTACTTTTAAATAGTGTGTATAATGTTTATATACACTATACCCGTTTTAGAAATCTTTGTCAATTTAAACTATATAAAAAATAGAAGCAAAACTGCTTCTATTCCATATATTTTACTATTCGATTTTCTTCAAAGGTTTTTTTCAAATCAATAATTCTTTGATTTTCAGAACCTCTGAATTTTAACCTTAGATTTTTTAATTCTTCAACAAAAGGTCCATCTACAAGAACATCACACAACTTTAATAACTCAATATTTTTTTTGTCTTTAATTAATTTTTCAAAAACATATCCTGAAAAAATCCAAATATTCTTTTTTGTTTCTTTTTTAATATCAGATACAATTTTCACAAGATCTTCAGAATTATCAAAAGGCTCACCACCTAATATGGTCATTCCCTCAATAATATCTGACTTTAAATATTTTACAATTTCATTAGTCTGTTCCCTAGTCCAAATATTACCATAATTAAAGTCCTGGTATTCCTTATTAAAACAATTCTTACATCCTAGGGTACAACCTGTAACAAAAATCGTCGTTCTTACGCCTGGTCCATTTGCTACATCAAATTCTCTAATTTGTGCATATCTCATTTTAAATGTGTAATACCCTGTCTTTAATTTCTTTTGTTCTACCTTCGTTCCAGAAATTTTCACCTAGGTAGCCACAAGTTCTTCTTGTTACATTCATTTTAGCTGTGTCCTTGTTTCCACATTGAGGACATTCCCATTCATTGTTTTCATTAAGGGTTATTTCTCCATCAAAGCCACAAACTTGGCAAAAATCGGATTTAGTGTTAAATTCTGCGTAAGTTATATTATCATAAATGTATTTTACCATTGTTTCCAAAGCCTCTAAATTATGGGCCATGTTTGGAATTTCTATATAGGAAATACATCCGCCTTTTGACTTATCTTGAAATTTAGATTCAAATTTAAATTTTTTAAAAGCATCTATTTCTTCTCTAACATCAACATGGAAACTATTTATATAGTAACCTTTGTCTGTTACATCTTTAATAACGCCAAATCTCTTTCTATCTATTGAATTAAATCTATGGGTTAAACTTTCTGCCGGAGTACCATATAGGGCAAACCCAAGTCCTGTTTCTCTTTTCCATTGATCTATTTTTTCATTTAAGCGATCCATAATCTTAAGGGCAAATTCTTCACCTTTTTCAGATGTATGACTTTCTCCTGTTGTTAAAAGAGTAGCTTCATAGACTCCAATATATCCTAATGTTACAGTAGCATATCCATTTGTTAATAGCTTTGAAATAGGTTCGTGTTTTCCTAGTCTAGCTATTGCACCATGTTGCCAATGTATAGGAGATGAATCACTGTTGGCCTTTTGTAATAACTCATATCTTAACATACAAACTTTTTTACATAATTCAAGTCTTTTATCTAATATTTGGAAGAATTTACTTTCATTTCCTTCTGCTAAAATACCTATTTGAGGTAAGTTAATTGTAACAACTCCCATATTAAATCTACCATCAAATTGATATGTTCCATTTTCATCTTGCCATGGTGATAAAAACGCTCTACATCCCATTGGGCTAAATACATTTCCTTCATAATTTTCTCTCATTTTCTTAGCGGAAATATAATCCGGATACATTCTTTTTGCAGTGCATCTAATTGATAGACTTGTTAAATAATAATATTTACTCTCTTCATGAATATTATTTTCATCAAGTACATATATTAATTTTGGAAATGCCGGTGTTACATAAACTCCAACTTCATTTTTAATACCTTGAATTCTTTGTTTTAGAATTTCTTCTACTATCATAGCTGTTTCTTTTTCATATTGGTCACCATCAACTACATGCATAAATAAGGTAACAAATGGTGCTTGTCCATTGCTGGTCATCAATGTATTAATTTGATATTGGATTGTTTGAATACCTGACTCCAAATCTTTTTTAGTCATTTTATCAGCCATTTTTTCAGCAAACTTTATATCACCAATAGTTTCTAAGGCTAAATTTAAATTCTTTTCATAGCTTCTTCTTAAATATTTTCCTAAACATCTAATATCAATACTTTGACCACCATATTGATTACTGGCAATTTGAGCTATAATTTGAGTCATTACATTACAAGCTACCTGAAAAGATTTTGGAGATTCTATCATCTTTCCATTAACTACAGTTCCATTATCCAACATATCCTTCATATTTACTAAACAACAATTAAACATAGGCTGAATAATATAATCCATGTCATGTATATGTATTGCACCTTCATCATGAGCTTGAATTAAATCAGTAGGAATAATTTTTCTTCTTGCAATATCCTTTGAAACTTCTCCAGCTATTAAGTCCCTTTGTGTAGAAGCTATATAGGCATTTTTATTTGAATTTTCACTCATTAATTCTGAATTTTCTGTATTTAATAATCCTATAATACTAGCATCTGTAGTATTGCTTTCCCTTTTATAAGTTTGAACTGCCTTATAATTTTCATAGGCCCTAGCAGTTGCAGGATTATTATTTTGTATTAACTTATAATATACTTGATCTTCAATATCTGAAATAGTTAAGGTTCTCCCTGTTGTTTTAGAAAAATCCTCTATTTCATCAGCGATTTTTTCAGCTAAATTCTCTTCGTATATTCCAGTACTACTGTTCATTGCTTTTTTTATAGCAGATACTATTTTATTTTTATTAAATTCTACAATATTTCCATCTCTTTTAATTACATTCATTTTATCACCCATAAATATTTTAACAGATCTACAATATATGGCAACCACTATATGTAGACACACTATATGTAGTGTTAAAGAATATTCATAATTATTTCTCACTCTTTCTCTAAACCTACCAATTTCGGTTAATATAGTTAAAATTTATTCATTAAATATTCATATAACATTGTGGTATAAAATATTTTTTATTATTAATATTAAAAATTCACTACATATTGTAGTGAACTCAGATTGAAGACAAAAGGCATTTTAGAATTTATCAATAATCTAAAATGCCTTTTTAAAATTCTGAAATTTGAAATATTTTTCAAATCTTCAAATAAAACATGTAATTCGGAAGAATTCTTATACCTTTTCCATATGATTTTTGCCAACTTCTTTAAATTCATGCACCCAAATAAGAGGTATAGTTCATTTTTAACTCTTTCTAAACCCCTATGTAATGTGTATCGCATCCCATGTAATTCTTTTGCATCAGCGAAAACTCTCTCTATTGTTTCTTTCCTTCTTCCATATTTTTCTTTAAATCCTTTAGTATGTCTAATATCTTCGCATTTTTCTATGTATTCTTCCCAGATATGACGAGTTACTACTTTTTGATTATTCTTACTTTCTGTACAATTTTTGACATATTTACAGTTTTTACAATCGTTAGGATTACTTTTATATTCTTGATATCCATTTCTATTGGTTGTACTATATTTTAATATTTTGTTATTTGGACATATATAACAATCATAATATTCATCATAAACATATTCATATTTTTTATAGAACCCTTTTTTTGTCATTGGTCTTTTATATGGTAATAATGGTATTTTATCATTATCAAGTATTTGTTTTGCTATTGCCGGTGTTTTATATCCTGCATCAATTGCTATGTATTTATTACTTTTATATTTATTCTTTATTCTCTCATATAATATAGGAAATACTGTTGAATCATGTTTATTTCCTGAGGTTACTTCAAAATCAAGTATTATTCCATAATCATTACACGCTGTATTTGATAAATATGCAAATACTTTTTTATGCTCTCCTTTATGAAATATTCCACAATCTGGGTCATTTTTACTTACTGTTATTTCTTTTGTTTTGATTTCTTCGTTTTTTTTTAATGGTTTTTTATTATGATTTTTTCTATCTTCATTTATTTCTTTTTCTAATATGTCTTGGTAATATTTAACAGATTCTTCTACTTCTATGGTTTCTTTATTATGTATATTTGCATTTGCCTTTATATGAGTTCCATCTATGTATATATTTTCTTCTGTAAGTAATCCACATTTAGCTATTTCATTTAAAATTCTGAAAAATATTTGTTCAAAAATATCTGTTCCTTTAAATCGTCTTTGATAATTTTTACTAAAGGTTGAGAAATGTGGTATTTTCTCAGTTAATCCATATCCTAAGTACCATCTATATGCTGCATTAACTTCTATTTCTTTTATTGTTTGTCGCATAGACCTAATTCCAAATGTATATTGGATAATATTTAATTTTATTAAAACAACAGGATCTATACTTTCGGCTCCTGTTTTAGAATAAAGATCTTTTACTAAATCGTAGATAAAGCTTAAATCAATAACTTGATCCAGTTTTCTTACCAAATGATCTTGTGGAACTAATGAATCTAAACTTAATATCTCTATTTGTGTTTTACTTATCTTGTCTTTTTTACCCATCATTTTTATCACCCTATATTATTTTTACCCATTTTAAAAGGCTGCTGACAATTTCATTGTCAACAGCCTGAATTCACTACATATTGTAGTGAACTTTTAATTAAATATACAAAATTTATAATTTTTTTCTTTATAATAATCAATAATTTTAGGTAAGGCTTCAACTGTTAATTCTTTACTCTTTCCATCATGCATTAAAACTACTGCTACATCCTTAACCGGTGTATTCTCCATAGAATTATCTAATTTATCAATCATTTCATCTACAGTTTTAGGTCTAGTAGAAGAAGGTTCTGCATCTCCGTTAAGGACATTCCAATCAATCCAAGTTACTCCTGCATCAGCCATAAGTTTATCAGCCTCTTCTAATCCCTTCCATGACATATGTCCTCCTGGATATCTCCATGTACTAGATTTAAATTCCTCTCCTAATTGTTTTTTTAAGGCAGTATCTGTTTTTTTCATTTCGTCTACTATTACAGTAGCGTCTCCGACTTTCTCAGGATACAATCTTTTATAATCATGGTCAAAGCTATGCATTCCTATTCCATTTTTTTCACTTACAATTCTTTTCAAAACATCGGAAGTTTCATCTTTAACATTTTTACCTTGTAAGAAAAAAGTAGCATTTACCTTCTTTTCTTTTAACACATCTAATATTTTATTTGTAGAATCATTAAAAGGTCCATCATCAAAAGTTAAAAACACCAATTTTTCTCCTGAGTATTCCTCTTTACCTGATATAATTTTTTGTATTTGCCCTGCAGAATAAATATTATTCGGTTTATTCTCCTCTTTCTTTTCCTTTTTCATCTCTTCCTTTTTTGTTATATCTTTTTCTAAATTTTTAGTATATTTTTTATTTTCAAATACTAATATAACAAATAGAATAATTACGAAAAAAATGGAAATGACTCCAAATATATTTTTAATGTTTTTAAGTTTTTCTTTCATAATCCCTCCTATTTCTATATTAACTATTTGCTAATATATCTATTGCTGTCTTTAGCTGAATATCCGTATCTAAATGCTCAATTCCATATTCTGTCGTATTTTCCGGCATTTCTACCTCTTTGTCAGGTTTTACACCTACTTCATTTATTTTTCTATCTTTAGGAGTGAAATATTCCTGAATTGTTATTTTCAAAGCTCCATTATCATTAATACCAAAAGTTTTCAATGGTGCCAATGTTTGAACTAAGCCTTTACCATAAGTAGTGCTACCAACTATAGTTGCCTTCTCATAGTCTTGAATAGCTCCTGCTAATATTTCAGAAGCTGAAGCAGAGTTATTATTTACAAGTACAACCATAGGTAAATTTTCTTCTTTTGGATCTGACTTAGAAATGTCCTCATTTCCATTTTTGTCAACGGTTTTAACAATTGGTCCTTCTGGTAATAGAAAGTCTGCAATTTCCACACATGTATCTTTCAAACCTCCAGGATTATTTCTTAAATCCAATATAATTCCATTAACCTTATCATCCTTTAAAGAATTGTACCCTTCTACAAATTCTTCATATGTTTTTTCTCCAAATTGACTAATTAATATATATCCTAAATTATCAACTTTAGAATACTCTACTGTCTTTAATTCTACAATATCCACTGTCACATTTACTTCCAAATCTTCATAGCTACCGTCTTCTGACAATCTTTTTATTCCTATTGTAACCTTATCTCCAGGTTTTCCCTTCATAATTGCCATAGCGTCATTTAATTGATCTCCTGTAAATGTTTCTCCATTTACTTGAGCTATAATATCTCCCGGTTGAATACCTGAATTAAAAGCAGGAGAACCCTTTATTGGAGAAATAACCTTTATTAGATTATCATCTGTTACAGTAATATAAACACCAATTCCGGAATATTCCCCACTGGAACTTTCTACTAATTTTTCATATTCCTCTTCTGTCATATATTCTGTATATGGATCTCCTAATCCATTGAAAAAGCCTTTATATGTTGATGTTTTTAAATCCTCATCTTTTATATCAAATAAAAAATATTCATCTACAATATCTTTAAAACTATCTAGTTTAGAAAAAATATCATACTCTTCTTTATCAATTACTACCTTATTGCCATTATCTATTGCTATTTTATTCCCTAAATAAAAAGAGCCTAATAATAGTCCTATTAAAATAACCGTTGATAAAGTTATTTTAAACCATTTTTTCATCTTTCACCTCTATAATATAATACCATATAAATATATATCTTAATAAATAGTATTATGTCTTTAATAAATCAAATTTTTCATTTCCTAGCTATTATATTACAAAAATAATTAAATATACAAATTATTTTATACTATATGTTTAAGAAAAAGGAGTTTAACTTTTTCATATAAGCTAAACTCCTTTTTTATTTTTAATTTTTATCTTTTTTAATTTGAATTCTTAAAGCTTCTATTGCTGTTTTAATAGCCAAATCCACATCTTCTACTACTTTGTTTTCCAATCCTTCTTTTACACGTTCCTGATTGTTTATACATAAAAATATTGCTGCCGCTCTTTTTCTTCTGTAACTTGAAACTATAAATAAGGTAGATGCTTCCATTTCTGATGCTAAACATCCTGCTTTTTTCCACGCTTCCCATTTATTTTCCAGTCCATAGGATACCGGTTTATTATGGGGACTATGTTGGCCGTAAAATGAATCTTTACTTTGAACTACCCCTATATGAAATAAATTTTTATTTGTTTTACAAGCATCAACTAATGAGTTAGTTAGGTCAAAATCGGAAACAGCCGGATATTCAACAGGAGTATATTCTTTAGATGTACCATCCATTCTTATTGCACCTGTAGCTATGACTAAATCTCCCGATTTTACATCTAAGTCCATACCGCCACATGTTCCTACTCTAATAAAAGTATCAGCTCCTACGTTACATAGCTCTTCAACTGCAATTGCAGTTGATGGACCACCTATTCCTGTTGAAGTTACTGAAACTTTTTCTCCATCTAAAAATCCTGTGTATGTTACGTATTCTCTTTTATCTGCTATAAGTTTTGGATTGTCAAAATATTTTGCTATTAGTTTACATCTTTTAGGGTCTCCCGGTAAGAGGACATATTTTCCTACATCACCTTTTTCTAAATCAATGTGAAATTGTCTGTCAGTTAAAAGTTTTTCCTTCATAAATATCTCCTATTGAAATAGCTTATACAAATTATAAGCATTTATCTTGGAAATGGAATTTTCTCCACCTAGTATATAGTAATCTTCTGTGGTTTTTCCTGAATAATAGGAATTTATACTTTGTGGTATATTGTCCTTTGGTAGTATTTGGATCTGTGCTCCTAATCTACCTGCAACTGGCCCCACTGATAATGCATCAGCTATATTAACTCCATTTGCACAAAATACCGTATTACTTTCTTGATGGTATATTTTATTGACTTCCACTCCTGTTGCATACCTATCGCTACCGCTAATTCGATTTACAGTAACTCCTGTGTTTTTTAATTCTCTTACTACATTACTGCCTACTGTGTTTTCACCACCAACTATAGTAACATTTTTAATATTTTCTTTATTAATGTAATTTTTAACCTGAGATGGAAGTTTATTTTGATCTGTAAATAAAACAGGCACTCCGTCCCTACTGGAAACAGACACTATATTAATTGAGTCGGCTTCAATATATCCGTTAACTAAAAATATATTTTTTGTTTTATTAGACTGCCTAACTTTTTTTGCAATTTCAATAGCTGTGTCCACTCTGCTACTACCACTTATTCTTTCTACATTGGAAGTATAGTTTTTCAAATCTTTTTCTACTTTAGAGGAAACAGCATTATTTCCCCCAATTATAACTATTTTACTTGGTGATAGTAATTTTAAAGTACTGTCTAAATTTGTATCTATTGAATCCTTATCTGCTAGTAATAAAGGACCGTTGTCGGCCTTAGTTAATGACCCCATACTTAAACCATCTGCATATAAATTTCCATTTGTTATATACACGGTATCTGTTTCACTATAAAAATTCTTTGCAATTTCTGTTGCTGTAACATTTCTATTTAAACCGGCTATTCTTTTAATATTTGAATAGTTTGAGTAATTATATGCTAATTCAACAGCTTCTAAGGCATTTACCAAACCATAGCCATAAGTCATGTTAGGTGATACTTGATTTTTGCTGTCTGTTGTAGGTTTTGCTGTAACAGATACAATGTTTTTCAATTCTGATACTGTTAGATTTCTATTTGCTTCAAGCATTAATGCTATAACACCTGAAACATTTGGTGCTGCAATTGAAGTTCCTGTCCAAAAAGAATAAATATCTCCTGGTTCACTTGTATATACTCCTACTCCTGGTGCCACTACTTCCGGTTTAATAATACTTTTACTATTATCTAAATTTGAAGGACCTTTTTTAGAAAAATATCCTATCATATTTCCCTCATCTACTGCTCCTACGGAAATAACGTCTAAACTAGATGCCGGGTACTCTATGGAACCTGCTTTAGTTTCTCCATTTTGATTATTTCCCGATGCAAATACCGGTGTTATTCCTGCAGCAATCCAAGAAGCTAACATTTTGTCAAACCATCTACTATTGGTATTTTCACCCCAAGAGTTATTAATAATATCAGGGGCCATATCAGCCCTACCACCTGGGGCTAAAAACCATTCTGCTGCTTTTAAAATATCTGAATTTTTAGTTCTTTTACCTTGAAATGCTCTTGCTGCTATCCATTGTGCTTCCGGTGCTACTCCTACGGTTTTTCCAACAGCAACGCCTGCTATAGCTGTACCATGGCCGGACATTTCTCCATCTTCAGGATATTCACTTTTGTTATATACATCAAACCAGCTATATTCAACTCCATCTGTGTTACCTCTCCAATTATCAAAGAGCTCCCTATGTTTATAATCTACTCCACTGTCTAAAAACCCAATAACCACTCCTGAACCTTTTAAATTATATTTACTATATACTTCATCTATTTTAGTATTTTTAAAATTCCATCTATTATTAGATGCAAGTTCCGATTCATCGAAAAGATTATTTTCTGTATTTAGTTTAGTTTCTTTATTTTCTTCAACATATGAAACATTTTCATTTTTAGCCAATTCTTTAATAGTTTTTCCATTACCTACAATATGTAGAGTATTAGTTATATAAAAACTTTCATATTCCTTTATATTTTCATTTTTAAGATTTTCTTCTAAAAAATCAATGATTTCCTTTTGTGATTTTTTAGCATTATTTTCTATTTCATTAATATATTTTTCTCTGTCAGATATATTTTTTTCTTTACTATCCTTTAAATCTACAACAGTTTTTATTTCCTCTGTACTTTTAATATCTACTAATACATCTACTGTTTCATTATTATTAATTTTATCAGTAAGACTATCTTCTATTTTATTTTCCTTTGCGTAACTGGTGTTAATGTTAAACGATGTTAATAAAATAGCAGCTAATAATATTTTACTTAATAACTTTTTCATTTTACTCTCCTAAATAAATTTTGCTTAAGGTTTTCACATTTCCTTCATTGTCTTCTATAATATTATAAATTACCTTATCGCCATTTTCTTCTAGTAAATCTGTTGATTTAGATTTTATTTCCTCCCCATATCTGGTTTCTTTTTTATAGGTTAGTTGAATCTTCTTTATTTTTTTATAACTGTTAATTGTTTCTAAAATCCAATCAATATATTTTGCATTGTTTACATGCTTATTTGTATCTATATCGGATTTACGAATTCTAAAATCTATTTCCCTTGTAAACTTTAAATCTTTGCTAAATTCAAATTCACCATTAATGATTTCAAGACTTTCGTCTTTCCCATAAAGGCTAATTAATTCATCAGGTACTCTTGCAGGCATCTTTCTATTTTTATTTAGTAATAGCCATTTAGATTTTGCTTGTACAAAAACATTACCATCTTCGTCAAATACTGTGAAGTTTCTGTAGGCATAAAATTTTTTAGCTCCTGCTGACACTGTTTCAATTATTATTTCATCACCCATTTTTGGTCTTTTAATAAAATCTATATCCCATTGGTAGATAACCCAAAAATAGTCGTCAAAATCATGGTTGTTCTTCATTACAATATTGGTTTGCTCTATGGAAGTTTCAATCATATATTGAACTATTGCTTGATAACTTGCCTCACCATTTTCATTACAATTAAAACTATATATTTTATAATTTTCTGAATGATACATATTTTTATTTAAATTTTTCATATTTATCCCCTAAAAAAGTTTTCTTAACTACCAGTTGCTCTCTTAAAACTAAATTGTCTAAAATATTTCTTAACTGGTCTATTGTATAAACCATACCTGTATCTTCTTGAATTTCTTTAATTAAATCAAAAAAATCATTGCTGGATATAGGTAAATAATTTTCTATTATTTCCATAATATCATTATTATCAGTCTTTAGTCTATTTTCCAGTTCAATAAATGGATTTTCCTTATGTGGTGTTGTAGTATGGGCAGCTCTTATTCTTACATACATAGTTCTTCCAATAGCGGATTCCGATAAAAAAACATCTCCTGTTTTTAAATAAGGAAGCCTTTTAGTCTGTTCAATACTTAGGTCGGTTTCTTCCTTAATAGTCTGTATGTCATTTGCCCTTGTAGTTCTAAAAATAAACTTAGTATTAAGCTGTGCCGTAATTGTACTATCTAATAGTGAAGGCCTTTGAGTAGCTAAAATTAAAAATACTCCGTATTTCCTGCCTTCTTGAGCAATTTCTCGTAAAATATATTTTGACGGCGATTCTGAAGTACCATCTTTAGATTGAGGTGCAAAATTATGTGCCTCATCTGTTATTATAAAAAATGGAGGAAAATAATCTTCTTCACTATTATTTATTATAGCATCCTTATAATTTCTTCTTTTTTCATACACTGAATTTATTAAAAATGTTGAAAATACCTGAATTATTTTTATACTTCCCTGTATAACCACTAATTTATTTGATTTTAAGGCCTCCTCGGCGTTTATTGAATTATGTTCAAATATTCCAAGTTTTTTTAATCTATCAAATCTCCATGATACACCTGCTACAGATGAAGGAGGAGATTTATCGTTTAATTTTTCGTAGGTTTCTAAAACCTTATTTAAATATTTTTTCTCTTCAATATTATCAGTAGCTTCTATTTCCTTTTTAATATTTAAAGATGAACCTAACTCTTGGCCTTTTTTCAATCTTTCAAGTCTTTGTTCAAAAGTCAATAAACTGTCTTGAGGTTTATGTAAATTATCAACTACATTTTCCATGGCCTCAGATAACCTTGAAGAAGTTTGAAGTAGATTTTTCAAATCCCTGCTGGATATTTTCTTAAAATCTATTCCAATATTTTCACCTATTGTGAATTTTGAAAATAAGTTAGTATAATCCCTTCCATAGTCGGATTTCAACTTTTCTGAAAAATCCATTTCATAATGAGGGTCCAATACTAAAGTTGGAATATTTTTATTCATTAATTCCTCTAACACAACTCTTAATCCAAAGGATTTACCAGAACCGGAACCTCCAAATATCCCTACATGAGGATATTCATGCATATCATAGAGATTTAATATATAGGGTACTTCCTTTTGCTTAATAAGCTGTTTGTTTTCTAAGGTTAACGACAAATCAACAAACTCTTCATCTATATTTTCATAAATATCATCTGTATTTCTAATTACTCCAATATTTAAACCCTTATTTAAATCTGTAGAAATAAAGTATTTTTTTACTTCTTTAAATTTAGGAATTCTACAGTTTGATCCGGTTTCTATTGGATAGTTTGCTTCCTCTAATAATCTAATTTTTCCTAAGTAAATTGTTCCATCTTCTAAATTAAATCCTAACATACTTAAGTTTTTTATTAAATTATTGTCTATAATTTCCCCATCATTTGCCATGGGAATATATCTATTATAGGTATGGACTTCAACAACTTCTCCTAAAATATCACCTTGGTCCATATCCTCAATTATTAAAAATTCATTTATCCTAAATTTCCTTGAATTTGAACCAATATATGCTTCTTGTTGGTCTGTCATACCAATTATTTTAATATCCATTAAAAACTCCTTTTAAATCTTTGGGCATTAAATAACTTTTCATAAAATTCTACATTTATATAGGTCTTTATTAATTGTTTTGTTAAATCATTTGTAATTCTTGCTTGTACATCTGCTATATCCAAGATAAAGGGAACTCCCCTACTATTTACATCGGTTATTGATGCAAGTAACGACAAGCAAAATTCTAAATATTGCTCCTGTTCTTCTAAAATATCCACCGCTATAGCTGAAGGAGCTTGACTACTTCTAAAGAAAGTCGATCTAAATCCAAAACTATCCTTACCTTTTTTTTGTTTATTTAAATATAATGCTTCTAAAGAATCTAAAGCATCAAAAATAAATTCCCTATCATATATAGTTTCACTAGTATTGTTTTCATGATTTATGTTATATATATTATCATAAATTACAGATGTTTTTATATCTTCAACTACACCTATCAATATAATATTATTTTTAATTACTAAATCCTTTAACTTAACCCATAAATTCTCTGCTAATATTCTGTATCTTATTAGAGAGCCGTCCATAATTATAATTTTAGGATTGTTTTTTATAGCTTCTATTGCAGCTTTTAATTCTATTTCGGCTAATTTTTTATCAATAATTTTCTTTTCTTCGTAAATATTGCCCTCTTCGATTAATGGGCAATATAAATCTGCAATTTCAATATTTTCATTTTCCTTAAGTCCAAAACTGGCTACTGCTTTAAACATCTGAACATAATGAGGAAAGGCTCCACCAAATTTATTCGTTGAGCCATCAACTGCTATAACTCCACCTAAATCCTTTATTTCTTTTAATTCATCAACCTTTAAGGATTTTATATTAATGTAATTTCCTACCTTGCTAAGTAAATTCCTTTTTTCATCTCTGTTATATTTATCAATAGAATAATATTTTTCAATTAAAAGATTATTTAATTTTTTTAATTCATTGCTTAATTTTTCTTCCAAAGAAATCACCTATAATTCCAAACTAATTTTGTATACTTCATTTTTGTTTAAACCATACTTACTCGTAACAGCCTTAACTGACTCCTTCTTTGACAAACCATTATTTATTTCTTCCAATAATAATTTCTTAATATCCAATAACTCTTCTTTTACTTCAGCCTTATCTAAAACTATTACGAATTCTCCTTTAATATTATTCTTATTTTTGTAAATATTATAAAGCTCATTGCAGGTTCCTGAAATTTTTTCTTCATAAATTTTTGTTAATTCTCTACAAACTACAACTTTTCTATTAGGATATACTTCAGCAAGTTTTTTTAAAGTGCTTTTTATTCTATGAACCGATTCATATATAATTGATGTCATTTGCAAATTATCCAATAATTCATAAAATTCTTTTAATTTTTTCTTCTCCCTAGGAACAAAACCTAAAAAAGCAAACTTATCATTATCTAATCCAGATGAAACCAAAGCTGTTATACTAGCAGTAGCACCTGGTAAAACCTCAAATTCCATATTATTTTCAATAAAATATTTTATTATAGTATGTCCCGGGTCCGATATTCCAGGCATACCTGCATCACTAACAATAGCAATGCTAAGTCCACTTTGTATTTGTCTTGCAATTTCTTCTGTTCTTAACTTTTCGTTATGCTCATGGTAGGACTTTAAATTATTTTTTATATCATAATGATTTAATAGTTTTACTGTATTTCTTGTATCTTCACAATAAATAACATCTACTTCTTTTAACACATCTAAAGCTCTTAGCGTTATATCCTTCAAATTTCCAATTGGAGTTGGAACTATATATAATTTATTCTCCATAATAAATCCTCTTAATCTTATCTGTATATTGGTTTTTGTCATTATAAATAATCAATGGCTTTTCAAAAACAAAATCATTTCCACTATTTTTAATAAATTTAATTAAAATCATCTTTGGTTCTTCTGTTTTTCTAGAGACTACAGGAACTATTTTTTTAGGCTCTATCTTATATTTTCTACCGTAATATAAAATATCTACAAGCCTTCTTGGTCTATTTATCATATATAAAATTCCGTTGGATTTTAACTTTAATTTTGCAAATTTAAAAATATCCTCTAATTTTAAATATACTTCATACCTTGAAATAAACTGATTTAAATCATCGTTTTTTATGCCATGATTTAATTTATAATAGGGTGGATTTGTAACTATTACATCTAATGAATCATTTTTTATTAAATCGTAACAATTGTTAATATCTTCATTAATAGGATTAATCTGGTCTTGTAGTTTATTTAATTCTATATTTTTAGATAAAATTTCAAAATTGTCCTTTTGAATTTCCACACAAGCTATATTTTTCGGTGAGTATAAATAATTCATTCTTAAAGAAATGATTCCCGTTCCTCCACCAATTTCCAATATCTTACTATTCCTCTTAGTTTTTGCAAAATCAGATAGCAAAATTGCATCAATACCAAAAGAGAATTTTTCACTATCTGTATATATTTTATATTCCGTTCCCGGTATATAGTTTAATTTCATAATATCTCCTATTTAAATTCAACCCTATCATACCATTATATTATATAAATCAAAAAAACTAAAAGTAAACCTAATAGTAATTTTAAATAAAGGTTCTATAATTTATGGTGTTGGTGAAGAAAAATGAAAATCTTCTCCAGCACCATTTTTTTATAAAAAAAGAGACATAACAACCATTTTTCCGATACAATAAATTCACTACAAAATACCAATCGGAGGTCATTATGTCTACAAGTAATTATATCTTAGATTTCTTAGGAATAAAAGATAAGAATATTAAATTTATTAAATTCAGCAATAACATGAGAAAGAACAATGTAACATATAAAGTTATAGACGCTAAACTTTCTTATACTCCTAATGTTTGTCCAATTTGTGGAAATATGGACAAGAATGCAATTATTAAGCACGGAAATAAAATATCAAATATTAAACTTCTTCCACTAAATGGAGATCCTACTATTTTAAAATTAAGAAAACAAAGATTTTTTTGTAAAGAATGTTCTCATACTTTTACAGCAAAAACCAATATTGTAGAGAAAAATTGTTTTATTTCAAATAGGGTAAAATTACATATAACTGAAAATCTAACTATGAAAATAAGTCAAAAGGATATTGCTAGGTTAAATTACGTATCTTCTAATACTGTTAGTCGTTCTTTAGAGGCTAATTATAAGGCTTTTAGAGTTAACAAGTCATATCTGCCTGAAACTTTGTGTTTTGATGAATTCAAATCCACTAAAGATGCTAAGGGCAGTATGAGCTTTATCTTTTGTAATGGTGATAGGAAGAATTTTAATATTATAGATATTGTTGAAAATCGTACTCTCCCTTATTTAACTAAATATTTTAGAAAGTTTACCTATAAAGCAAGAGCAAATGTGAAATATATTTGTATAGATATATATAAACCTTATATGTCATTAATTAAGGATGTTTTTCCTAATGCTCAAATAGTTTTAGATAAGTTTCATATTGTAAATCTTATTGGCAGGGCTTTGTTAAAAACAAGGATTGAAATAATGAAAAACTTTAGTACTTCCTCTATTGAATATAAAAGACTAAAAAGATATTGGAAGCTAATTCAAAAGGATTCTTCTAAACTTGATATAATCCACTTTAGTAAATGGACACATTTTAATAAGTGGAAAAGCACATCTGATGTAGTAAATGAAACTATAGCCGTTGATGATAATTTAAAGAAAACATATGAGGTTTATCAAATTCTTTTATCTGATATTAGATGTGAAAATTCTAAAAGATTAAGGGAACATTTAACTTTATTTAAGGATACAGTAAGTGAACAAATGGAAGTAGCTATAAACACCTTGTTAAAATATTTTGAATATGTGAAAAACACTTTAAGTACGAACATTACAAATGGACCCTTGGAAGGTACTAATAATCTTATTAAAAGTATAAAAAGAATAGCTTTTGGATATAGGTCATTTTATAATTTTAGAAATAGAGTTTTTATAATTAAAAATTTAATGAAGCCAATAGAAAATTATCAGGCAGCTATATAGCTGCCTGATATAAAAGTAGTTTGTTATTTTATTGTATACCAACACCATTTGACAAAGAACCTAAATAAAAAATGCACCTATAAGCTAGTTTTAAATCTAACTTTCTAGGTGCTTTTATTTTTTCAAGTCCTTGTCTATGTTGTGAATATATAATTCTAAATTAATTCCTTCTTTTCTATCACATTTGTTTTTTTCCGACTCAAGTATTGAATTATAAATAAAATCTGCTGCAATTCTAGTTGCTTCTACTAATTTTACATTTTTTAAAACATATCCCAATACTATTGCTGAAAAAATATCTCCTGTTCCCGGATAATTTACAGAAATCTTTTCATAAGGAATTTTAAAATATTCTTTATATATATGGTCATATCCGGCAATATAATACTTACCATTACTTGCCTTAACGCTTGTTATAACCACCGACTTACTACCATATTCACGAATACCGTCTATTAAATCAATTAATTCTGTTTTGGTATCAACAAAAACCCTATTAAATCTATTTTCCAACAATAAATATGCTTCAGTAATATTCGGAATAGTTAAGTCAGCATTGGTTATAAGCTCCCTCATAATAGGTATTCTATCTTTTTCTATTCCATTATATAGTTGCCCATTATCTGCCATAATTGGATCAACCATAACAAAAGGATTATATTCTCTATTCATATAAATAACTTTTTCAATAATATCTATCTGTTTTTCATTTAAAACAAATCCTGTGGAAATGCTATTAATGTTAAAATTAAGTTTTTTCCAAATTTCAATACATTCTTCCATATAGTCTGTAGTATCTAAAATTGCAAACTCTCCGTAATCTAAGGTGTTAGATACTATAGCTGTTGGTAGATTTAATATTCCATACCCCATATGATATAGAATTGGTGTCATAGCTGATAAAGCTACCCTACTATACCCCGGTCTATCATTTATTAAAACAATATTATTCTTACTCATTTTTTCTCCAAGTTTATTAATAAAAATGGAGCCTTTAAAGGCTCCACTTTCCCCTATTTAAATATATTATTTATAATATATTTTATTCAGCTTCGATTGAATCAGTTGGGCATACAGCTGCACATGATCCACAATCAGTACATAGGTCCGGATCTATTGAATAGATGTCTCCTTCTTCAATTGCATCAACTGGACACTCTGGTAAACATGATCCACAAGCTATACAACTATCATTTATATGATAAGCCATTACAATACCCCCTTAAATTTTTAGATATCTTAATATCTAAAAACATTATGCCATATAATAATTTTAAAATCAATATTCTGTGTCACATTTACAGGAACAATCATTACAATTATTTCCTATAATATCCTCAGCATAAAAATATTTTATTTCTTCTATATCGTCTTCAGTTAATATTTTTACCTTAATTAATTCAGTTAGAATATCAACATCATATACTTTTCCTTCACCTTCTGGAGTGTTAATTTTTGTACCTACTTTAGGAAGTTTCTTTAGTCCTTCTTCATAGCCTTCCTGTTCATATTTTAAACAACACATTAATCTTCCACAAAGACCAGAAATTTTTGTTGGATTTAAAGAAATTGACTGATCTTTTGCCATTTTTATAGATACAGGAGTAAATTCACTTAAAAACCTACTACAGCAGCAAGGTTGACCACAAGAACCAAGACCACCTATTAATTTTGCATGGTCTCTCACTCCTATTTGTCGCAATTCTATTCTTGTTTTAAAAATACTGGCCAAATCTCTTACTAATTCCCTAAAGTCAATTCTATCATCTGAAGTAAAGTAAAAAATAACTTTATTATTATCAAATGTGTATTCGCAATCTACGAATTTCATATCAAGATTATGCTCTTTTGCTTTGATCTCACATATATCCAATGCATCTTTTGCTTTTTTCTTGTTTTCTTTGTTTATATATTTATCAGCTTCATCGGCTATTCGAATAACCGGTTTTAACTCAGATACTAAGTCTTTTTCCTCTATAGTCTTTATGTTTTCAATTGCCTTGCCAAATTCAATTCCTCTAGCAGTTTCAACTATTACATCATTACCTTTTTCTATATCAAATCCATTAGGACTAAAATAGTATATTTTACCTGCCCTTTTGAAGCGTATTCCTACTACTTCGACCATTTTGTTCCTCCATTATATATAATAAAAGCTCTTCATTTGAGAGCTGAAAATTTACATTAATTTTAAAATTATTTTTAATTTCCAAAATTTTATCTAAAATTTTTAATATATTTTCATTGTTAAAAACATCTATATCTTTGTATATATTAATATTATCTTTATATATGATTTCTTCTATATCCTTTGTATTTTTATAAATTAATAAATCATGAAAAAAATTATAGAAGTAAGTATAAATATCATAGGAATCATCTTTGTTTTCATTAAAATAATCCTTTGATCTGGCTAATTCTAAAAGTTCCCTATTTATGCTGTTAATTAGTATATCATTTAATTGATTATTCTTCCCACCATATAGTTGTACATTATTTTCCAAGTTTACTACTTGACATCTTGAAATAATGGTTTTAATAATTTGTTCTTCATTATTTGTAGTTAAAATTATTTTTCCATATTCCGGTGGTTCTTCTAGTATTTTAAGTAAGGCATTTGCAGATTCCTTCCTGAAGAATTCCGCATTTCTAATTAAAACAAGTTTATATTTACCTTCTACTGGACTTGTACTTAAAAATTTAATAACATTTCTAATTTCTGCAATTTTTATATTCTTATTATCTGGTAAAACCTCTAAAAAATCCACATAGTTTCCAGATAAAAACTTTTCGCCTAATTCCAAACCTAGTAAATCATAAATAAAGGCTTTAGTCTCCTCTTCTAAAATATTTTCAGAGCTTGAAACAAAAAGATACGCATGAGAAACTGTATTATTCAATAATTGCTCTTTTAATATTCTATTTTTTAAAACCATTAAAAACTCTCACTTTTCTCCATGTTTAAAACAAAAACATTTGCGTTGTAAGATTTTTTATCATCCGGTTCTTTTAGTCTATTTTCACTAATATCTTTAAATATTTTTAATATCTCATCTAATTGTTCATCTTTAAAACCAATAATTAAGGTTGAGTTTCCTTTTTTCAAAGCTCCTCCTGTAGAGGATATTTTTGTACATCTAATTTTTTTAACTGCTAATAATTTTGTTATATCATGAGATATATCATCTTCAACTACTGCTACAATAAATTTCATATAATCACCTAAAACCTATAATATTCTTCAACATCTAAAATAAAAACAGTTGCACCACCAATTGTTACTTCTACCGGATATGGCATATAGGAATCCGTAGGCATTGTTATATTTAATAATGATGAATCTGCTGTTCTAGCTTTACAATCCTCTTCAATTATTTTTAAACATTCCTCTACTCTTTCATCTTCAACACCAATTAAAAGAGTACTGTTACCAATTTTTAAAAAACCGCCTGAAGAAGATAATTTGGTCATCCTAAAATTATTTTTTGCTAAATCTTCCCTTAATAAGTATAAGTCTTGATCTTGAACTATTGCTATAATTAACTTCATTATTTCCTCCTAATTCTTTCAAGAATAATATTTAAACAATTTGAAAATACTTCTTCAATGCTTTTAGTTGCATCTATTTCTACAAAATTATCATTTTCATGATATTTTTCAAATATATCCATATATCCTTTATATACCCTTGAATGAAAATTTTCATCTTCCAATTCCATTCTATCTGCTTCAAATAAAGCATTTTTCCTCTTTAAAGTAGTTATTGGATCTACCTTAAAAAAAAGTACCAGATCTGGATTTAAATTATTTGTAGCAAATTTATTTATTTCAAATATTTCTTTAATGCCTAATTTTCTTCCTGCTCCTTGATAAGCTAAGCTAGACAAAACGTATCTATCGGATAAAATAATATTACCCTTTTGCAAATTTGGATAGATTACCTCTTCAACTAATTGAGCTCTAGATGCTGCATACAATAAAGCCTCTGTCCTATAAGTTAATTCTTTATTATTTTTATCTAATATTATATCTCTTAACTTTTCAGATATTGCAGTTCCACCCGGTTCTCTTGTTTTTATTATCTTGTATCCTTTTTCAACAAGGCTATTATAGACCATATTAATAATTGTCGTTTTGCCTGAACCATCCGGTCCTTCAAAAGTAATAAACAATGAATTCTCTCCTCCGATTATATTTATATTATACTATAATTTATAGTTGAATACATAGGACGGTTATTTCATATTCAAATCTTATAAAACTAATGTTACTTTTATATTTAAAACCTACCTTTAAATAATATTGCATAATCCAATAATTTACAAGAATTTTAGTAATAATATAGAATTTATATTAAAATATGTACTGTTTTATCTTAAAAACAAATAAAAAAGCAGATATGTACTTACACCATATCTGCATATATTAAATTAAGCCTCTGTTGAGAACTTAGCTGAATTTAATTTTATTCCAGGTCCCATTGTTGAAGAAATGGAAACTGATTTTAAATATTTACCTTTAGATGATGAAGGTTTAGCCTTAATAATAGCTCCCATTAAAGCATTTATATTTTCTGATAATTTTTCCTTACCAAAAGAAACTTTACCAACTGGAGAATGTATTATATTAGCTTTATCAACTCTATATTCTACCTTACCAGCTTTAATGTCTTTAATAGCGTCAGCTACATCAAAAGTAACAGTTCCTGACTTAGGGTTAGGCATTAGTCCTTTAGGTCCTAATAGACGACCAATTTTACCTACAACACCCATCATATCTGGAGTTGCTACTGCAACATCAAAATCAAACCAGTTTTCTGTTTGAATTTTAGCTACTAAATCTTCTCCGCCAACATAATCAGCGCCTGCTGCTTCTGCTTCAGCAACCTTATCGCCTTTTGCAAAAACCACAACTTTTAATGATTTACCTGTACCATGAGGTAAAACCATAGCTCCCCTTACTTGTTGATCAGCATGTCTAGAATCTACTCCTAATTTAACATGTAATTCAACTGTTTCATCAAATTTAGCCTTAGCTGTTTCTAAAACTAAATCTACTCCTTCATCTAAATCATAAGCTTTAGTTCTATCTATTAATTTAATACTATCTTGGTATTTTTTTCCTCTTTTTGCCATTATGAACCTCCTCGTGGTATTATCGAATTTTTTCTCCCACTAATTTTATTCTTCTACTGTTATACCCATACTTCTAGCTGTACCAGCTACCATTTCCATAGCAGATTCTACTGATGCTGCATTTAAATCTGGCATTTTTATTTCTGCAATTTTCTTAACTTGATCTTTTGTTAATTTTCCAACCTTTGTTTTGTTAGGCTCTCCAGAAGCCTTATCCAAATTTAATTCTTTCTTGATTAAAACTGGAACTGGTGGAGTTTTAGTTATAAATGTAAAAGATCTATCTTGATATACTGTCAAAACTACCGGTATTATCATACCTGCTTGATCAGCTGTCTTAGCGTTAAACTCTTTTGTGAATTGCATTATATTAACACCATGAGGTCCTAATGCAGTACCTACTGGTGGAGCTGGAGTTGCCTTTCCAGCTGGAATTTGTAATTTTACTATTGCTTGAACTTTCTTTGCCATTATAGTCCTCCTTAAAACTAATGTGGTTTGGCGGGTTCCCCCTCCCACTTGAATCTATATCGAACGAATTATTTCAATTATATTCAAATTTATATTTTTTCAACGTCATCAAAGTCAACTTCCACACTTGTATCTCTTCCAAAAATTGATACAAATGCTTTAACTTTTCTTTTCTCTGCGTTAATTTCTTCAACTGATCCGACGAAATCTTTAAAAGCTCCAGAAACAATTTTTATTGAATCTCCAACTTCTACATCTAAATCCGGCATTGTAATATTTTCAACACCAAAATCTCTCATTTCTCTATCAGTCAATGGAACAGGTTTTGAACCTGGACCAACGAAACCAGTAACACCTCTAGTATTTCTAACTAAATACCAAGAAATATCATTGATTATCATTTTTATAAAAACATATCCTGGGAAGAGTTTTCTCTCTTTTGTCTTTTTTACGCCACCTACTACCGATACATATTCTTCTGTTGGTACCATTACCTCAAAGATATCGTCAACGTATCCTCTATTTTCTACCATTTTTTCTATGTTTGCTTTTACTTTATTCTCATGTCCTGAATAAGTATGAACGACATACCATTTAGCATCCTTTGCTCTATCTTGTATATCATTATTTTGCTCTGTCATAGTAAAGGCCTCCTTCCCTACTCTTATTAATCTTAATTCTTATTTAGAAATTAGTTTATATAAGAAGTGGAAAACAGAATCTAAACCAAATACTAACAAAACAACTATTAAACATACAATTACTACTACAATTGCATAGTTTAAAACTTCCTTAGGTGTAGGCCAAATAATTTTTTTCCATTCTGACATAACACCTTTAGCAAAGCTCTTCTTTGCTACATTTTTTTGTTGAGCCAAATCGATCCTCCATTTCTAACTATCTAGTTTCCTTGTGTAGAGTATGACTTTTACAGAATTTACAATATTTTTTAAGTTCTATTCTATTAGTTGTATTTTTCTTATTTTTCATAGTGTCATAATTTCTATTTTTACATACAGTACATTCCAAAACTACCTTATCCCTCATTTTGCACCTCCTAAGAAAAATTTAAATAGAGTTTTTACTCATATTCATACTTGATTAATTTACCACAAACTAGCCATTTAGTCAATAATTTATTAGTTATTAAATTTAAAAAAAATATAAATACAATGCTAAATTTTTATTTTAACTCTTATCAAGTATTATATTATAAAATATAGAAAAAAATATATATATTCATATTATCGATATATAAAAATTTTCTAGTAGATTTGCTTATTTTTACATAAGGTAAATTAATATTTATTACTAATTAGTGTTTAAAGTTTTTCAAGAGGGTATACTTATTTACGTGACTAATAATAAATATTAATTAAGGAGAATTTCAATGAATAGTAATTTATTAGAAATAGAAAGAAAAAGAAGATCAATTTATAAACTTGGAAAAAATCTACCAATATCGGAAGATGAAATAATAAATTTAATATCCGACATTGTTAAAAATGCACCTTCTGCATATAACTCCCAAACCGGTAAAATATCAATATTATTAAATGAAAACCACAATGATTTATGGAATATTGTTGAAAATACTCTAAAGAAGAAAATGGGTCCGGATAGGGACTTTTCTAAAACTAAGGCTAAAATAGATGGTTTTAAAGCTGCTTACGGTACAATTTTATATTTTGAAAATAAAAATAAAGTAAAGGAACTACAAGAAACTTTTTCATCATATGCTGACAAATTTCCACAATATAGCCAACATTCATCTGCTATATTACAAATATTAATTTGGTTAGGCCTTGCAGAACAAAATATAGGTGCAAATTTACAACATTATAATCCTATAATAGATAATGAAATAAAAGCTAAATGGGATATCCCAAAAGAATTTGAATTAGTTGCACAAATGCCTTTTGGTGAAATATTAAGCCCGGCAGGAGAAAAAGAATTTGATAATATAGACAATAGAATTAAAATATTTAGATAATTTAAACCAGATGAAAATTTCATCTGGTTTTTAATATTTTTTGTCTAATCTCTTAAAAATTATAACACCCACTATATATTGAAAGATAAGATAGATAATAAGATATGTCCATAATATTTCTATTCCTTCTATTAAGTCTAACATTAAGACTATAGTTGAAGTTATAAATGATAAAAATATTATAATAAGCCCTATTATATAGGTATATCTTCCCGATATATTTCTTAAATGCTCTTTTCTCTCATCCTCTAATTCGATTTCTCTTAATTCTCTTCTTTCTTCATATTTTTTAATATTCTTCCCCCTTGTCCAATATATATATCTGATACCCCCTCCTAATCCTGCTCCTATAAAAGCAAAACCAAATATTATTGACTCATATTTAATAGTATAAAACAATGTACTAATGAGTATCAAAATTCCTAATATTAGATATATTAAACTAACTATTAAATTATTCTTTTTCATACATTTTACCCCTTTTATGAATAAATACTTCTTCAATTGACTTTCCAAAAAAATCAGCTATCGTAAAAGCTAATTCCAACGAAGGGTTATATTTTCCCGTCTCTATGGAACTAACAGTTTGCCTTGAAACTCTAATTACTTTTGCAAATTCATCTTGACTTAATTTAAATTCCTTTCTAAATTCTTTAACTTTGTTTTTCAACTTACCACCTCTTTTGTCAAGGTTCCTTTACATTTTCCCACAAAAAAAGATGCTTTTCAGCATCTAGTTTTCTTAATCTTCCAGATCATCATCTTCTATGAATTCATCATAATCATCATAGTCGTCATAATCATCGTCATATTCAAATAAACATTCTTCTACGTCTGAAAGGTCATCATCCATAAATGTTAAGTATTCTTCAACATCTTCAACATCATATGATAAAGCTTCAACTTCTTCTGCTAAATCATCTAATACATCGATGATACCTAGTAAAAGTTTACCTGTTTTACCATCTTCTTCTACAGATATTCCTTCCGCTAGTCCTCTTAAATATGCAATATTTTCATAAATATTATCCATTTTGAACCTCCTTGTTTTTATACTCTTGATAAGTATTCGTTAGTTCTTGTATCTATTTTTATTATATCTCCTTCATTAATAAATAAAGGAACTAATACTGTTGCTCCTGTTTCTACTGTTGCAGGTTTTGTTGCCCCTGTTGCAGTATCTCCTTTTACTCCTGGTTCTGTGTGAGTTACTTCTAATTCTACAAAATTTGGAGCCGCAACAGAGAAAGGACTTCCTTGGTAGAACTTAATTGTTGCATTATCATTTTCCCTTATATAATTTATAGCATCGGAAACTCCTTCAGAGTCTATTGGAACTTGCTCATAACTTACTGGATCCATAAAATAATATAATGATCCATCATTGTATAAGTATTGCATTTCCTTAGTTTCTATTCTCGCTTCCTGATATTTTTCTGATGGGTTAAAAGTTATATCTTTATTAGCACCAGTCATTACTGATTTGATTTTTGCTCTAACAAAAGCAGCACCTTTTCCTGGTTTAACGTGTTGAAAATCTATAATTTGCCAAACATCGCCATCCATTTCAAAAGTAGTACCCTTTCTAAAATCTCCTGCTGATATCATATGTACCTCCTAAATATTTTCTTAATTAATTATATCAATAGAAAGAATGCTTAACAAGTTATCTTGCACATTCTGAATCTTTTCCTTTTAATATATTAAGTCCATGGTCTAATTCTGTAATAATATATTCTAAACTTTCTCTTACTGCCTTTGGACTTCCCGGTAAATTAATTATTAAAGTGTTGTTTCTAATTACTGATGCCGCTCTTGAAAGCATGGCTCTTTTAGTAATTTGTAAGCTAAATTGTCTAATTGCTTCTGATATTCCAGGTACTAATTTAGTTGCTACCTTAATTGTAGCTTCCGGTGTAACATCCCTTTTACTAAATCCGGTTCCGCCTGTAGTTAAAATTAAATCCACTTGGTATTTATCTGCAAACTCTATTAATTTATTTTCTATGGTACTCTGTTCATCTGGAATAATTTCATAAATTGCTACTTGGTATTTATTTTCCAATAATATTTCTTTAATAACCTTACCGCTTAAATCTTCTCTTTCGCCTTTACTCCCTTTATCGGATATGGTCAATATAGCTGCTTTAAACATTTTACCTCCTACGGAAATGCATTAATAATATGCTCAATAATATTTTCATCTTCTATAATTTCTACTATGTCAAATCTTGGTTGAAAATCATATAGATTATTTATTTGAATAAAGGATTCTGCTGTAGAAATAATCTTATTTTGCTTGTTTAAAGTAACAAAATCCCTTGGATATCCAAATTTAGTATTTTTCCTTAATTTTACCTCTACAAATACAAGATATTCATTGTCCTGTAAAATTAAATCAACTTCTCCGGTTCTTGTACTAAAATTTCTTTCTATATAATTATACCCTTTGTTTAGCAAAAACTCTAATGCAAGGTTTTCACCTTTGTTTCCTATAGTTTTAGAATTCATACTATTTTTTCCCTAATAATTTTTTTAAAAAACTATGTCGATGTATAGGAGTTACTCCTAATTCAAGTATTGCTTCCCTATGTTTCTTAGTTCCATATCCTTTATTGTTTAAAAAGTCATATCCCGGATATTCTTTGTCAAAGTCAATAAATAAATTGTCCCTATAAACTTTAGCAACTATCGATGCACAGGCTATTGGATAACAAATATCGTCTCCCTTAATTAAAGATTCCTGCCTTATATTTAAATCTATATTCTCTGCGTCTATAAAAGTTACATCAGGTGAAAGATTTTTCCCATTTTTATCTTGTAAATTTTCTACAGCTATTTTCATTGCAAGTCTTGTTGCTTGTTTTATATTGATTTCATCTATTGTTCTTTCGTCTACTACACCAATTCCTATAGCAATAGCCTCTTGTCTTATTTCTTCATCTAAGGCTATTCTTTTTTTCTCCGTTAATTTTTTAGAATCTTTTATTCCTTCAATAAATTTATCATTTGGCATTATAATAGCACATGAAACTACCGGACCTGCTAATGGTCCTCTTCCAACCTCATCTACACCTGCTATTTTGAAATTATTATTGTAGTATTTTGTTAAATCATACTCGAACATCTATATCCTCTACTTTTTCTAAAGTAATATTACCTAATATACCCTTTCTAAATTCATCTAATACAATATTGGCTGTTTTAGTGTAATCTATTTCCTTACCCTTTAAAATAGCACCTCTTCTCAATGCTATTTCTTCCATAATTTCCAATGTAGATTTATTGTCTGTCTTAATATTATATCTAGTAGAAAGTATTTTAGGATCTATTTTTTGTAAAGTTTCTATTAGTGAAAAGGCTAAATTGTCCACATCCATTATTTCATCTTTAATTGCTCCTGTATAGGCTAAATTAAGTCCTGTTAACTTATCTTCAAATTTAGGCCATAAAACTCCAGGTGTATCCAATAGTTCCATATTTCCAGATGTTTTTATCCACTGATTATGGCGAGTTACCCCTGGTCTATTTCCAACTTTGGCTGATTTTTTATTGGCCAACCTATTAATTAATGTTGATTTTCCAACATTGGGTATTCCCACAATCATCAATCTAATCCTATCTGATAAAATATTTTTTTCTTTGTTTTTTTCAAACTTTTCCCTTAGTTGTGAACGACAAGCCTTTTCAATATTTTTAACACCATAGCCTGTCATAGAATTTATCATAACAGTTTCATGGCCTTCTTTTTTAAAGTATTCCATCCATTTTTCATTTTCCTTTTTATCCGATAAGTCCATTTTATTCATTAATATTATTCTAGGCTTATCGCCTAAAATTTCATCTATTAATGGATTTCTACTTGAAATAGGTATTCTGGAATCCAATAATTCTGCAACAATATCCACTAATTTTAAAGATGCTTTTAAAGAATCAATGGTTTTTTTCATATGTCCAGGGTACCAATTTATGTTCATATTATTCATAATTTTTTCCTCACAATATAACTAATTTAAAAGTTTAATACTCTATATTTAAAGTTTAATATAAAAAATTAAATACCTCAATTATATATTTCTAAATATTAAAAAATATTTTATCTCTAAAATAAAGATTTTAACCTTCCTTATTTTTATCTAATCTGACCATTCCCTCTTAGAAAATACTGAAATTACAAGTAGGTCCTAGACAAAGGCTTTGATTGGCTGCATGTTTCATGAATCTGTCTATATGCTATTTTCATTTACATAAAAAAAGCGCTATTAATAGCGCTCCTATTAGAAGTTCTTATATTCTTTAACTTTTGCAGATTTACCTACTCTATCTCTTAAGTAATATAATTTAGATCTTCTAGCTTTACCTTTTCTTGTAACTTTCAAGTTTTCAATTCTTGGTGAATGAATTGGGAAAGTTCTTTCAATTCCTGTACCATAAGCTACTCTTCTTACAGTAAAAGTTTTTCTTGAACCAGTTCCTTGAATTTTAATAACTGTTCCTTCAAACTTTTGAACTCTTTCTTTTCCACCTTCAACAATTCTATAGTCTAATACTACTGTATCACCAACATTAAAATCAAAACTGTTTTCTCTTAATTGTTCTTGTTCTATTTGCTTGATTATATCCATTTGTAAATCCTCCTAATTTATAAATGTTCATGCTATTAAGCAGAGGACCATCCGTTTTACATAACTTTGTGATTATATCATAATAAAATTTCTATTTCAATTTATTATCTTTAATATATTTTTCATATATATCCGGTCTTTTTTCCTTAGTGTTTTTTAATGAACTTTCATGTTTCCACTTTTCAATTTCTTTATGGTTTCCACTAAATAACACTTCTGGAACTTTAAGTCCATTAAATTCCCTAGGTCTTGTATAAACATTATTCTGCAATAGAAGATTATAGTGAGAATCTGTTACTACACTTTCTTCATTGCCTAATACACCATCTACTAATCTGGAAACAGAATCTATTACTACCATAGCAGCCAATTCTCCACCGGTCATAACGAAATCGCCAATTGAAAGTTCCATATCGACATAATTGTCAACAATTCTAGAATCAATTCCTTCATAATGTCCACATAATAGAATTATATCTTCGTAATTCAATAGCTCTTTACATATGTTTTGATTTAAAACCCTACCTTGTGGTGACATATATATTACAATAGAATTTTCTGTTTTTACATCCATAATAGAATCATAAACAGGCTGTGGAGTCATTAACATTCCTGCTCCTCCACCATATATTTCATCATCAACCCTATTGTGTTTATCCTTAGAATAATCTCTAATATTTTTTACAATTAATTCTATTTTTTCTTGTTCAATTGCCCTTCCTATAACTCCATAAGAATTTAATGAATTAATAAACTCCGGAAATAAAGTCAATACTTTGAATTTCATTAGAGCATTCCTTCTATAAGTTCTACATAAACTTTTTTATTTTTTATATCTATTTCCTTAACAAATTCTTTAACTGCCGGTATCATAAATTCTTTTTTATTTTTTGTTTCACATAAGTAAATATCATTTTTCGAATTAATAAGTACATCCTTAATATATCCAACAACCTTAGAGTCATTAATAACTTCCATACCAATTAAATCAGAAATATAATAGGTACCCTTTGGTAATTCCATTCTATCTTCTTCTTTTATATATATATATTTATCTTTAAACTTCAATACTTCATTTATATTATTAAAACCTTCAAGTTTAATATATACGAGTCCCCTGTAAATACGACTTTTTATTATTCTTACCTTGATTTTATTATCGTCAAGAAAAAAATCAATATCGTCTTCAAATCTCTTAGGATCATCAGTTAGAGGATAGACCTTTAAATCACCCTTAATACCATGTGTATTTGTAATATATCCTACTTTTACAAATTCCATAATTACCTACTGCATAATGTCCACTACTACTTTAACGCCATCTTTTATGGCCGCAGCTTTAACTACTGTTCTTATAGCCTTAGCTATTCTTCCTTCTTTTCCAATAATTCTACCTAGATCATTAGGATCAGCCTTTACTTCTATTATTAAGGTATTTCCTTCTTCCCTATGTGTTACAACTACTGCATCTGGATTTTCTACTAGTTCTTTAGCAATAGTTTCTACTAATTCAACCATAATACCTCCTAATGGTAGGACTCTTACTCTGAAACTTCTTCTGAATTATCGTTTTTAGTTTCGTAAACACCGTTGTTTTTAAATAATCTATTTACTGTATCAGTAGGTTTTGCACCATTTTTTATCCATTTATTAACTTTTTCAGCATCTACCTTAACTGTTTTTGGTTCTGTTAAAGGATTGTAATATCCAATTTCTTCAATAAACTTACCATCTCTAGGTGCTCTTATATCTGCTACTACTATTCTATAAAATGGATTTTTCTTTGATCCCATTCTTTTTAATCTAATTTTTACTGCCATTTATAAAACCTCCAAAATATTGTTTAAAATTTATTTAAAAAAGGGAAGTCCAAATTTTCCTCTTTTTTTCATGTTTTTACCCATATTGCCCATTTGTTTCATCATTTTTCTTGTTTCTTTAAATTGTTTCAATAATTTATTTAACTCGGAAACTGTTGTTCCAGAACCCTTTGCTATTCTTTTTTCTCCTACTTGAATCTATTATTTCAGGATTTTCCCTTTCATAATGAGTCATAGATTGAATCATAGCTTCAATTCTTTTAATTTCCTTGTCTCCGAAACTCAACCCCTTTAATGCTTTAGAATTTACTCCAGGAATCATTCCTAAAAGTTCATCTAATGGTCCCATGCTTCTTATTTGATCTAATTGTTCAAGGAAATCATTAAAGGAATATTTTTGCGATCTAATTTTTTCTTCTAATTCCTTAGCCTTCTTTTCATCTATTGCAGTTTGAGCCCTTTCGATTAATGAAAGAACATCACCCATGCCTAGTATTCTTGAAGCCATTCTATCTGGATGGAAAGGTTCTAATTCGTCTAACTTCTCTCCTACACCAATAAATTTAATTGGTTTTTCTGCAACATTTCGTATAGATAATGCTGCCCCACCTCTTGCATCACCGTCAAGCTTAGTTAAAATAATTCCTGTAACATCTAATTCTTCATTAAAGGATTTTGCAACATTAACTGCATCTTGCCCTGTCATAGCATCGACAACTAGAAGAATTTCATCCGGATTAACCGTTGACTTAATATCCTTTAACTCTTGCATTAATTCTTCATCAATATGAAGTCTACCTGCAGTATCTACAATTACAACATCGTTGTTATTCTTTTTAGCTTCTTCTACAGCTTGTTTAGCTATTTCTACAGGACTAATTTTATCCCCTAAGGAAAATACAGGTACATCAACTTTTTCACCTACAACTTGCAGTTGTTTAATTGCTGCAGGTCTGTAAATATCACCAGCAACTAAAATAGGTCTTTTGCCTTGTTTCTTTAAATGTAATGCTAGTTTACCACCATGTGTGGTCTTACCAGCCCCCTGTAATCCACATAATAATATTACAGTTGGTGGATTTGAAGAAAAGTTTATTTTTGCTTCACTTTCTCCCATTAGCTTTGTTAATTCTTCATTAACAATTTTTATAACTTGTTGTCCAGGAGTAAGACTTTCCATTACCTCTACTCCTAGCGCTCTTTCTTTAACAGTTTTTATAAAATCCTTAACAACTTTGAAGTTAACATCCGCTTCTAAAAGAGCAAGTTTTACCTCTCTCATAGCAACATCAATATCTTTTTCTGTTAATTTTCCTTTTCCTGTTAATTTTGAAAGTGCATTTTGTAATTTGTCCGATAGGTTTTCAAATATCATAAATAATTATCTCCTGCATTTTCATCTAAGAATTTATCTATTTCAAAAATAATATCCTTATATATTATCTCTTCACTAAAGCTATACTTTAAAGCTAAATTATTTAAATCTTCTTTGATTTTTTTTAATAATTTACTTGCATTATAACCTTTATTTATTAAATTAAGTTTTTTTTCAAAACTATATAGCTTATTAATAGCTCTTTTTAAATTTTCTGATACAGCTTGTTTAGAAATATTATTTAATTCAGCTATTTCTGTTAAAGATAAATCCTCATTGTAATACTCATCAACCATTTTAAATTGTTTCTTAGACAATAACTCACCATAATAATCAAAAAGTATTGCAACTTCCACTAGCTTTTCCATAATTACCTCTTTTGCACTGTCAACCTTTTACATTGACCTTGTATATTATACTTGCAAAAGATTTAAAAGTCAATGATTTTTTTATATTTTTTATATAAGAAATAATAATTAATAAAATAAAAAATATGCCCTTTCAAAATAATTTTTGGCATATATTTTATTAAATATTTTTCATAGTTTTAACTATTCTTTTTTAAAACTTTTTCAAAAGATTTCTTTTTTGTCTTAAAACAAACTGTTTTTTTCAAGCTTCGTCCTACCTTGGGAAACAGGTTGCATTAGACCTACCACCAAATCACAGATTTGGGGTTAGATGAGTTTCTCTTTTCTAGAGGGTATAATTCTTTCTCTTTTATCTCTTACTTCTATTTCACTTTGTCTTATTGCAGACTGTTTCTTCCAAGCTTCTTCGAACCTTGGGAAACAGGTTGCATTAGACCTACCACCAAATCATAGATTTGGGGTTAGGTCATTTCACTGCTTCGTTTGCCAAATCGTAGATTTGGACTTCGCTGTATCTGACCTACATCTACTTGCAAAAGACGCAAGCAGTGTTAGGTCATTAATCTCTGCCCGGTTGGAATTTTGGATAATATTTTATTGTTCCAAGTCTTCTTCTCCAATAGTTTAAAAATCTTTTTAAGTTTCTATCTTCTTTATACCATTGGGTAAATTCAAAACCATCTGCTAATAGTTTTTTAACATATTCTTTATCTTTTTCATTGGCATACTTTTTAAGTACTAATGGATCTACGTATAACCATAATTTTTCATTTTTGTGGTAATATATTGGTTTATCTTCATTATATATAAGATCATCTACTAGAAATGTAACAAAGTTACAACCACCTGTTGTCATATAAAAACTGGATCTTCCCTGTCTTATATTTATTTCAAATACCTTATACTTCTTGTCCCTTATATCATATTTAAAATCAAAATTTGCAAATCCTCTATAGTTAATATCTTCAAGAAATTTTTTGCACATTTTATAAATTTCAGGGTTGTCCTGTGTTACTAAGGCATTGTAGTTTCCAATTCCCTCCGGTAATGACTCATCTAGCAGGCATTTTCCAAAGCACATCATTTTAACTCTACCTTTTGAATCAACATAAGCGTTTAAAACAGCCATTGTAGAATGGTCTCCGGGAATATAGTCCTGGACTATTAACTCACCACTATAACCGGCATTATAAATATCGCTGATAATCTGATTATATTCTTCTTCATTATTTGCCTTATAAGCCTTCTTTTTTCCAGGAAAATCCAAATTCAAATATTCTATACTATCATTTGCTTTTACTGCTAGTGGAAACTCAAAGGGAATCTCATAATTATTTCTCATATCTTTGGATATTACATAGGTATTTGGATAGTTTAAATTATACTTTTCGCAAATTTTCATAAAAATCTTTTTTGTTTTCCAACTGCCTTTGTAATTCTAAGGGAACATAATTAAATAAATAATATTTTTCCAATAAATCCCTGTTTTCTGTAATAAGACTTGTGTAACCATCTGAACAGGAAATAAGCAATAATTTTTTTCCTGTATTTTTATATTTTTCGGCAATTTCTACCATTTTGTTTGAAAATACATCTTGTTTATCAAAATCTTTAAAGGTAAAAACTTCTACTATTTTTGAATTCTGTGTAAATGGTAGTGCTTGTTTTCCTAAAGCAATGGATTTTATACCATAGGCTTGGTGAAAGGACCTTGCTACACCATATGCATTTATATCTGTTCCTAATATAATAGGAAGAAAAACTGTATTCATTGTAACTCCTAACAAATTAATTTTATATACCATATTATAGTAACATAAGATATTATAAATTATTAATATATTGTATTTTATTCTTAAAAATTCCAAAGAAAGTATATACCTTCTTTGGAATTTTTACAAGATATGAATATCTATAATACTTTTAAATATATACTATTGTACTTCTACATCAATAAAATCAAATTTACCTACATCAAATAAGCCCTTATCTGTAAGTTTAACTTCCGGTATTACTGCTAGGGACATAAAACATAGGGTCATTATTGGTTCCACATCTTTATTAATCTTTAAATTGTCATAGGCAATGTCATGAATTTCAGATAGCTTTTTATCTACCCATTCTCCTGATTTATCGCTCATAATACCACCTAAAGGCATTGGCATACTTCCGATTACCTTTTCTTTGTCCACAACAATAATGCCGCCATTTTGTTTTACTAATTCATTTACGGCAAAATACATATCCTTATCGTTAGCACCAACTACTATAATATTATGGGAATCATGAGCAATTGATAAGGCTACTGCACCATTTTTTAATCCATACCCTTTTAATAGTCCTGTTGCAACATTTCCGGTACCCTTATGCCTTTCAACTACTGCTACTTTTAATATATCCCTATCTTCTGAATAAATAAATTCTTTATTTTCGTCTATATTTACTTCTTCTACTACTCTTTTTGTTACAACACCACCTGGTTGAATCTCTATTATATTGGCTTTTCCTGATGGTATTTTCAACTGTAATTTATCTATTGTAAAATCTTTTACATTAAAGCTGCTTCTTACAATATCGCTGTTAACTTTCTCTATTTCAAATAAATATTTTCCCTTTTCAGCTACTTTTTCACCATTAATATATACCTGTTCTACCTTAAATTTATTTAAATCCTCAAGAACTACTAAATCAGCCTTATAGCCCGGTGCAATTGCACCTTTATTATGTAACTTAAAACATTCTGCCGCATTTAATGAAGCCATTTGAATTGCTGTTATAGGATCTATTCCGGATTCAACAGATATTCTTAAATGGTTGTCTATATGACCTTCCTCTAATATGGTTTTAGGTTGTCTGTCATCAGAACAGAATAAACATCTTCTACTATTTTCCTCTGTAACCTCTTTAATTAATAGTCTTAGTTCATGGCAAGCGGAACCTTCCCTTAATAGAATATACATTCCTTTTGACAGTCTTTCATGCATTTCATCTGCTGTACTACATTCGTGTTCCGTATTAATTCCAGGCAATATATAGGCATTTAAATCTTTCCCTGTAACTCCCGGTGAATGTCCATCTATTAACTTCCCATTTTTAATAGCTAAATTCAGTTTATCTATTACCATAGGGTCTCCGTTAATTATTCCCGGAAAATTCATAAACTCCCCTAAGCCTAAAATCTCCTCTTTATTAATATGTTCTATCATGTCCTCTGCATTTATAACTGCTCCTGCATTTTCAAAAGGAGTTGCCGGTACACATGAAGGAATCATAAATTTAATATCCAATTTAGTGTTATATGATGCATCTATCATATAATCTAAGCCAGCTAATCCATTTACATTTACAATTTCATGAGGGTCGGCGATTATAGTAGTTGTACCACAAGGTACTAAAAGACTTCCCAACTCTTCAGGACTTAAATAGGATGATTCAATATGAATATGCCCATCAATAAATCCTGGAGAAAGGTATTTTCCCTTTAAATCTATTTCTTCTACACCTTCATAATCACCAATTCCAACTATATAATCCTCAAATATCCCTACATTTCCTTCAATTATCCTATGTCCAAATACATCTATAATTCTACAATTTTTAAAAACTTTACTACATGGTTTTCTTCCAGCTGCTGCATCTATTAATGTCTTTAATTTTAGTTTATCCATAGTTTCCTCCTGTAATAAAATATTCAATTCTTTCTTTATATTATATAGCATCTTACCTAGCTCTAAAAGCAGTATTTTAAGCTAAATCTAATTGCTACCTGTATTTGACTAATAAAAAATAATACCTCAAATCTATTTAAGGTATTATTTCTAAAATATTTATTAAGTTTTTTATCGTGTTCCTCCGCCACTTCCGCCACCGAAAGAACCTCCTCCTCCACCTAAACTGGAAAAACCTCCAGCACCGGAAGAAGGGCTGGCTGCACTGCTATAGGAAGAATAGAAGCCTGAAGAAAAAATTCTAATCCAAAAAATTGTCTCTAGATCATAATATGTTTCATTATAATAGTCAGGATATAGTTTTTCAAATTCCTTTTCAACTTCCTTCGTTATTCCAAGTAATGCTGCATATATCATATAATTATCCCAAATATGAACATTGTAAGAATCCCTAGTATTTAATAACGAATAGTCCTTGAGATAATTTTCAAATCGTACTAAATTGTCCATTAACTCTTGACCTTTTGAGGTTAATAAAATCTTTGTATGTTTGGAAAATCTATTAACTTTTGTCTCCAAATTCACATATCCTAAATCCTCGAATAAATTCTTAGATAAGTCTGTAAAATCTGCTACACTGGATGTTAAATCAACATGATTTTTACTCGCCCATGATTTAAAATCCTTAGCTTCAAGTATTCCTTTACCTTTTGCTGCACTTAATACTGCATTATACAAATAATTTTCAAAAGCATCTGTTGTGTTAATATTATCTTCTAAGATTTTAAAAGAAATTTTTTCTTTTTTAAATACTATTCCAGATTTATCCTTTACTGTTTCTATTTTCTTTTCTTGAATCCATTTTAAAAAATACGCCGATATATAATTTTCTAAATACTTAGGCCATTTACCATTTAGCATAATTAATAAATCACCTAAGTTTCCGGAATATGGAATCTCCCTATAATAAAGTCCCTTATTGCTCTTTCTATCGACCTTTATATAGTTTGATTCAGTTCCTTTATAATTATCTTTCTTAACTCTTTTAGATTGCCAGCTAAGTAATAAACCTGTAATTAATAATATTATTGGTCCTAGAAATTTAAATACACTTGAAGCAGCTATATGGGTTGATGGTTTTGATTCATCACTTTTACTTTTTCCACCTTTTCCGGATTCATCTATAGTATAACTAGAGCCTTCAAAGGCCTCTTTTTGTATTTCTTCAAAGCTTTTATTTACCGATGAACTTGTTGAAAAAATAGGTTCAGTAAATTGGGTAAGTATAGTAAGATAATTTGTGTCTTTAAATTGTCTATTATTTTCCGCTACTATTTTGCCATTTTCAAAATTAATCTCACCATCATATCCAAATGCCCAAATTTTAGAATTTTCATAGGATAAGTCATAATTTTCAACTTCTATTTCAACTTTTACTCTATCAATATCTTCAGATAATTTATCATTAATAAATTTCCAATTGAAAAACTGATAGTCATCTGAATTTTTTACAAAATTTGTTAATTTATATTGAACTACAAAATTATTATTTCCATATTCGGAAATACCATAACATAATTCATAACCATTATTAGTTTCTACAAAACCATATTTTCCACTTTTTTCTTCAAAGGACCAACTTGTGTTCCAATTATCTACAAATTCCATTGGTTTATTGTTATAGTAAACAACATAATCCATTATTTCAGAATCTGATAAATTTCCCATAACTATATAATGTTCAGTACCTTCATCATCATAGTAATTGTATTCATTTGTTAATATAGCATCTCCCTCTTGCTCCAATTTAACATTTATATTAACAGATTCCAATTCTGTTGCAAAAGATATTGTTGGAAACAATAATAATATTATACTTAAAATAATTAATTTAATTTTTTTCATATACAAACCCCAATATTTACCATGATGGCGTATTATATTTTTCTTCAACATTTTGGAAATATTCTTCTTCTTTAAAATTAAAAATTCCTGCTATTAAATTATTTGGAAAGGTTTGAATATTTGTATTGAATTTAGTAACTGTATCATTATAAATCATTCGTGAGTGTCTTACATTGTTTTCATATTTATCAACTTGAGTCATTGTATTTTGATATACTTCTGATGCTTTCAAATCAGGATAATTTTCAACAACAAAATTAAGCCTATCTACTGCCTGTTTAAATAATTCATCATTTTTCTCTAAATCTTCAATATTTGAATTCCTATCGACATTAGACCTACTCATAGTAATATCTCTTAATAGTACATCTTCATGTTTTTGATATGACTTTGTTGCTTCAATTAAATTTGTTATAGCATCCCACCTTGACTCTATTTGAGTAGCTACTTGTCCCTTAGAATTTTTCACCATTTCTCTTTGCTTTATAAAATTATTATATGAACTTATTATAAAAATAACCAATAAGGCAACTACTATTATAATAGCTATTATCATAATTTCTCCTTTAATATTTATTGTAGTATTTTTTATACTCTTTTTATCTATGTCTTGTATCTTGACGATATTTAGGTACCCATTTTACAACTTCTTTCATAAAAATATTATCTTTAATTGAATAACCATCATATAGATTGATTAAACCTGTAGAAAACTCCCTTACCCAAATTAATATTTTAAAATCTAATGATAAACTATAAAAATATGATGAATCTATTTTTCTTATTTCTTTTATTAAAGTTGGACTTACTCCATATATTGTTGAGTATAGTACTAAATTATCAATATATTTTTTTGTAAAATCCCCCTTATTGTAAAATTTAGACAAGTTTCTTAAATAATTTTTATACACTGAATATAATCTTCCCTAAAAATTACATATAGGTCTTCAATATTTTCCTTGTAGGGAAATTCTTCACATATACCATGATAGTTTTTCTTTACCCTTAACTTATTTTCCAGTTCCATTTCTAACCTCTAAATAATTTAAGCAAATTCATTTTTTATACTTCTTAAAAATAGATTTTCAATTTCTTCCTTAGCATCCCTCTTATTAAAACATACATTATAAACAGCTTCTGTTATTGGTAAATCAACCTTATATTCCTCTTTTAGCTTCATCATAGCCTTAGATGTATAATAACCTTCTGCTAATTTATCAAATTTTTCCCCTTTTACTAAGCTCTCTCCAAATTTTCTATTGTTGGAAAATTGCGAGAAAACCGTAGCTTCATAATCGCCTAAATGACAAAGTCCATATGCGGAAAAGGGATTACCACCCATTTTTTCAATTAAACGAGAAACCTCTCTAGTACCTCTGCTCATTAAAGCACCTTTTAATGATGTTAAACCTAATCCATCTAAAGCTCCAGCAGCAATACCAATTACATTTTTAGCCGCAGCACCTATTTCATTTCCCAATAAATCATTTCCATAATAAAATCTAATTAAAGGGCTGGTAAACTTTTCAACTAAAAACTTTTTACAAGCTTCGTTTTTAGAATCTATTACCATACAATTTGGCACACCTCTGTAAAATTCCTGTACATGACCAGGTCCTAACCAAACGGCAATTCTGTTAGAATAATCTACATTGGCTTCAGCAATTTCACTTAACCTTTCAGTTGACTCAATTTCTATTCCTTTCATACAAAGGACAAATATTTTATCCTTTAAGTTATATTCTTTCAGTTCTTCAAGTACATTTCTAAAAACCTGAGCTCCAACAGATATAACAATGATTTCCGATTTTTGGGTTACAGCTAAATCACTTGAAAGTTTTATACTTTCAGGCAATTCTATCATTCCATTTGTCCTAGTATTTTTAAACTGTTGGAATTTTTTTGAACTTTCCCTACCATATAGAGTTACATCATTTCCTATTTTATTTAAATACCAAGCTATGAAAGATCCCCATCTTCCACAACCTATTACAGTTATTTTCATTGTTCCTCCTTGTTTAATGAACTTGGTCAACTATAGTTCATTATTTTATATATAAGTATATTATAACAAAAAAAGGAACCAATTAAATTGATTCCTTCTCTTTTTAACCGAATATTAAATTTATAATTAATAACATTATAAAACCTACAGCCCAAGCTATTGTTGATGTTATGGACCAAATTTTTATTTGTTCTTTTGCATCTATAATTCCTAGGGATCTATTTACAACCCAGAAAAAACTATCGTTAAAATGACTAAAGAATAAGGATCCTATACAGGCAGATAATGTAGCAAAAACCGGATCAACATTTAAGGACACCATAATTGGAGCTGTTATTGATGCTGCCGTTAACATTGCAACTGTTCCACTACCTTGAATAAATCTCATTAAAGTAGCTATTAAAAATGGTAGAAATATTGGAGGAATTGGAGAATTTGCTATATAGCCTGCTATATATTCACCAACACCACTGTCTCTTAAAACTTGTCCTAAAGCACCTCCACCACCTGTTACCAATATAATAATGCCAGCGGATTGTATACCTTTTTCCATGTCACTAATAACAAAGTTTCTGTCTAGGCCTTTAGTTAAAGTTAGTATTGCTATAACCAGTCCAATACCTACTGCTACAATTGGAGTTCCAAAAAACACTAAAACACTTCCCAATGTACCTTTAACTTTCATTGCTGTTGATACAGTATTTAAAAGTATTAATATTATTGGTACAATAATTGGAGCAAAAGAAGTAAATACACCTGGAAGACCTTCTTCTGAATATTCTATAGGTTTCTTTTCCAATTCTTCCCTATTTTCAGGTCTTATCCACTCTTGAGCACCATCTCCCGGTAATTGGTAAATTTGTTTTCCCATATATCTAGCATATATTAATGATGCTATCATCATTGGTATTGCAACAACTATCCCCCATAATATAACACTTCCTACATTTGCTCCAAATATACCTGCCGCTCCAACCGGTCCCGGAGTAGGTGGTACTAAACTGTGAGTTATAACAAGTCCTGAAGCAAGTGCTATTCCTAATGAAATTACAGATTTTTTAGTTTGTTTTGACAAAGCTTTCGCCAATGGTGAAAGAATAACAAAACCGGAATCGCAGAAAATAGGTATTGAAACTAAAAATCCTGTTACAGATAGGGCTGCTTCTTCCCTATCCTTTCCAAATAACTTGATGAAGGTATAGGCCATTCTTGTAGCTGCACCACTGGTTTCAAAAATTTGACCCATCATTACTCCAAAACCAATAATTATACCAATGCTACCTAAGGTACTTCCAAACCCATTTGTTATTGCCGTCAAAACATCATTTTGAGGCATGCCTCCAACTATACCTATAAATATTGAAGCTAATATTAAGGCTAAAAATGTATGAATCTTTGTCTTTAATATTAAAAACACCAATAATATAATTCCTATAATTAATGCTGCAACCATTCTTTCCATTATTTATTCCTCCTAGCTATTAAAATATGGAGCATATTTTGCAGCAAGTTTTACCGCTTCAATCATACTTACAGCTGAAGCTATGTTTTTTCCTGCTATATCATATGCTGTTCCATGGTCTACACTAGTTCTTAAAAATGGCATAGAATTAGTAATAGATATTGTTTTTTCAAAATTATATGTTTTTGTTGCAATATGTCCTTGATCATGGTAAAGACTTAAAACACATGCATATTGTCCTTGTAATGCTTGATGGAATACAGAATCAGCTCCTACAGGTCCTACAACATCATAACCTTCCTTTTGTGCTTGCTCTATTGCCGGTGTTATTTCTTCAACTTCCTCCATTCCAAAAAGTCCGTGTTCTCCTGAATGTGGGTTTAATCCAGCTACTGCCATTTTTCCTTTAACACCAAGTTTATTTAAGGCCTCTGTACATCTTCTAATATAATCCAGTACTCTATCGTATTTAACAACATCAATTGCATCTCTTAAAGAAAGATGTCTCGATAAGAAAAACACCCTTAAGTTTTCAACTTCAAACATAGTTAAAGGATCATGAACTCCGGAAATATCCTCTAGCATTTCTGTATGACCTATATATGGTATGTTAGCAGCTCTTAAGGATTCTTTATTAATAGGAGTTGTGGCTATGGCATCGACTTCTTTTGCCATTGCTAATTCCCCAACTACCTTAATATATTGGTAAGAAGCATTACCACAAGTAGAGTTTACTTTACCAAATTCAAAATCTTCTTTTATTAAACCTAAATCTATTAAATCAATAGTGCCTTTTTCGAACTTCGCTTCAGAAACTTTTTCTATTATATTAATATTCATATTAATTCCGGTAACTTCTATTGCCTTCTCTACTACGTATTTATCACCTACTAGAATTAAATTACAATTATTAATAGTTTCATCATCATTAAATGTTTTTATTGTTATTTCAGGTCCTATTCCTGCCGGATCACCTAAAGGTATTCCTATAATTGGTTTCATATTTTATTCCTCCTTATTCTTCTCCTAAAGTATTTTTTAATTTTTCTAAACATAGTTTCATTGCATTTTTATCTCCAACCATTCCGCCCTTACTTATAATTCTTAAACCCGGAATTTTACCACCAATTAATCTACCATAAGCAGCCAATGGAATAATCTCTTCTTTTATTTCAATCATATTTGAATTAAGTTCCTTTATTAATTCAACTGTTACATCTCCACCACTTGAAAACACTCCTGCAAAAGAAAAATCTTTAACTAATAATTTTGCTGCTATTTCACCTAGCCCATGGGAGATCATAATTGAAATATCATCTATAGGCATATTGGTTTCTTTCGATATTTCATTTAAATCCAACCTTTTGTCATTGGGATTATAAGGCGTAGTTGTAATAAGTAAAAAATCCTCCTCTTTTAAGAACTTCTCCCCTTCTTTTACAGCCCTGCTTATTTCAGATTTATAGGTGTCAATTCCTATTAATTTTAAAGGATCTATTTTTAAAATATTAATTGGATAACTAAATATTAATTCCTTTACTTGTTCTATAGTAATATCTGTTACTGAACCTACAACCATTAAAACTTTACTGAATATTTCTTCCTCTTCTAAATACCTCTCTGCTAATTTACAAGTAAAAGGTCCCGGATCAACGGAAATAAATTTAATTTTGCTAGAAATAACTGCCTTAGCAATTATTTCTAGATGTTTATCTGTAAATCCATCAAATAATAATAATTTTGTATTATTTTTATATTTTTCTAAAATAAGTTTTTCTAAATATTCAGAGCCTTTTTCAATATCTTCTAAATAAATACTATCAATCTTTCGATTAAACTGTTTTTTAAAAAGTTCTTCTACTTTAGAAGAATCAACCGGCGTCTTAGTATCTTTGCCAGCATCGGTATTTATTAATAAAGAGCCGTTTACTACCATAGTTCCATTTAAAACAACCCTATTTGTTGATGGATATATAGGAACACATACAGCCATATATTCGTCATCTAAAGAATCTAACATAGCTATGGTTTCTATCCCAATATTTCCTCTTAAAGTTGAGTCTATTCTTTTACTAAAAAAAACTATATCTTTATTTTTAAACTTGGCCATGGCTTTTTTTACAATACTATATGCTTCCTTTTCAAACATAGCTCTTGAATCAGTAGAAATTGCTATTGCTTGAATATCTTCATTTTCCTTATAATTATCTACCGATAAAACGCTTGCACTACTAATGCCTATTTTTTTCATAAGCGAACAATTCGCATTAGCTCCTGTTAAATCATCTGCTATCATTACATATTCGGGCATAGTAACTCCTTTATGCTTTTATTACCTTAATATTATTTTCTAAAAAATATTTATTATTTTCATAATCTATTTCTTTTTCAGTTATTAATACATTGAATTCCTTCATATCTGCTATAAAATATAGACTATTTTTATTGAATTTAGAGCTATCTGCAAGAAGAATTTTTTCATTTGAATTTTGTAAAACCAATTTTTTATATTCAACCTTCCCCAGAGTCGGAGTATATAATTTGTAGTTACTATCTATATATGATATTCCTAAAAAACATTTGTCAAAATGTAGCATTTCTATATTGTTTTTTGCAATATAGCCCTGTGTACTGTAGGTTGCTTTAGAAACGTTTCCTCCAATAAAAATCATGTCTATATCTTCTCTATTCATCATATAAAAAGCAATGCTTATATCATTTGTTACAACAGTTAAATTTTTATATTCCTTTTCCAAAATACTTTCCATTAACATAAATGTTGTTGTACCAGCATCTAAAAAAATTATATCCCCATCTTCAATAATTTTGTTCCCTTCAATAGCTATTCTTCTTTTCGCCCTTACATTTTCAATCTTTTTTCTCTCATATTTAGTTTCAATATAAGCAGGATTTTTAGGATAAGCCCCTCCTTTTTCTCTTTTTACTAAATTTAATTCCTCTAAGGAATTTAAATCTCTCCTAATAGTCATAGCACTAACTGAAAAAACTTCTGCTAATTTAGTAACAGTTGTAAAGCCATTGTTATCTAAATATTTTTTAACTTCATTAATTCTTTTGTTTGTTTTCATAAGATGATCACCTTTATAAACAAATTGTATAAATAATTTTTATAAATGTCAATGGTCTTTTATTCATTTTAAATCCAATAATACACACTTACTATAAGTTATAACGAATAATTATTCATATTATCTTATATGTTATTTTTCTTTATATATTTAAAAAGTTTGGCAAACATCAATTGTTTGAATTTTTGTTCGAATATTCACTTTTTATAATAAATTATATTTAAAATTATATTTAAAACATTTTAACAAAAACCTTTATACAGTTTTATTAAATAATATTAATAAAATTTCTTTTTAAAATATTTTATAATATTAGTCTATTTTTTAAAAAATAATTAAAGAACAAAAAAAGTTGAAAGAATACTCTCTCAACTTTTTCATATAATTAAATCTATACGGTTTTAACAAAACAATCTACTTTTAATATATTGCAATTGGTCCATAAGGTCCTTCTATTGTTTCTATTTTAGTTTCAAATACCTCTGTTAAAAGTTTCGGTTTCATTACCTCATCTATTGTTCCAAAAGCTACTATTTTACCATTTTTCATGGCACAAATCCTATCGGAATACTTGCTAGCAAAATTTATATCATGCATAACCGTTAATATTGTTCTTCCAAATTCATTAGCTGCATATCTTAAATGTTCCATCATTTGAACAGAACGAGCTACATCAAGATTATTTAAAGGTTCGTCTAGAAGAACATATTCAGTTTCTTGACATAAAACCATAGCAACATAAGCCCTTTGTCTTTGCCCTCCTGAAAGCTCATCTAAATATCTGTCTTCTAAGTCCCTTAAATGTAAAAAATCTATATATTTAGAAATAATAACCTCGTCTTCTTCTCTTAATCTTCCTTTTGAATAGGGGAAACGTCCAAACCCAACTAGTTGCCTAACAGTAAGTCTTGTTACAAAATGATTCTCTTGACGTAAAATAGTTAAAACTTTTGCCAAATCTTCCGATTTAACCTTAGAAACATCCATATTTGCTACTTCTATTTGCCCTTGGTCAATATTTAATAATCTACCAATCATTAAAAGTGTAGTGGACTTTCCGGCACCATTCGGTCCAATTAAAGAAGTTATTCCCGCTTTTGGTATTTTAATATTTAATGGACCTATATTAACTTCACTATTATAATTCTTTTTTGCATTATTGATTTTTATCATAAAGTTCCCTTTCTTAGTAATACAATTAAAAAAGTAATTCCACCAAACATCTCTATAATAATAGAAACTACTCCTTGAGCATTAAATATATGGTACATAAAAAAGTATGCACCTGTTATAATTAAAAATCCTATAACAAGAGCCATTGGAAAAATATACCTATGATCATAAGTCGGCGCCACTTGGTAGGTTAATGTTGCAACTAAAAAACCATAAAAGGTTAAAGGCCCTACTAATGCCGTTGAAATTGACATTAATATTGAAACTAATACAAGAGTGTAAATAACTCCGGCTTTATGATTAACTCCTAAAGTAGTACTGGCATCTTTACCTAGGGACAAAACATTTAATTTTTTAGAGTAGGCAAATAAAAGAACAGCAACAATTAAAACTATTGGAATTGCTATTGGAAAATACTCTGCATCTGCATTATTAACAGAACCAAATAACCTTGCTTGCAAAACATCAAATTCCGATGGTGCTAGAAGTCTACGCATAAAAGATGAAACGGATTTTAATCCTGTCCCAATAATAACTCCTATTAAAAGCATAAGTTGTAAGTTTCCATATTTTCCCGAAAGTAACCATCCATAAAGAATTAAACACATTACAACCATAACAACTACTTGAAACAAGAAAGATCCTACACCTTTAGAGTTTACAAAAATAGTTAAACCACCAAAAAACATAGTAGCTGTGTGTATTGTTGAATAAAGTGCTTCAAAGCCCAGCAATGATGGTGTAATAATCTTATTATTTGTACTGGATTGGAAGGCAACAGTAGAAAGACTTTGACTTATAGCTGCAATAAGCATAGCAGCAAGAGCAACTACCCTCCTTTTAACTACCGGTATAAATGATGGTGAATTTACAGGAACCGGGTTATTATAAACTAAAAGTCCATAAGAAAATACTACTCCCAATATTAGTAATGTTATTAATAAAAACCAATATCTTCTTTCGTCTTTTTTAGAGGGAAAAGCCTTAGCTGTTCTATTTTCATTATTAGAATTATAGTTCAGTTTTACACTTTTTTCTTTTTTATATGTTGATTCGCTCATTTTACCCTCCCTTGTTTTAGTAACATAACAATGAAAACAATAGCTCCTACAGTTCCAAGTATTAATGATACAGGAACTTCAAAAGGCATTATAATCGTTCGTGAAATAATATCGCAAAGTGTAATAATTCCCATACCTAAGACACAAACCCATGGCAGATTACTTCTAAGGTCATCTCCTCTGTACATGGAGACAATATTGGGTACAATCAAACCTAAAAATGGTAAATTTCCTATTACTGCCGCAACAATTCCAACTATTAAAGAAATTATGCCGGTACCAAGTATTACAATTTTATTATAATTAGCTCCAAGGCTAGTTGCTACATCTTCACCTAGACCTGCTAAGGTTAATCTGTCAGCATAAAAGAAAATTAAAATCGTAGCAATAACAATAAACCACAAATATTCGTATCTTCCAATTTGTACAGGAGCAAAGGAGCCGACAAACCAGGTTTCAATATTCTGTGTCATTTGAAAAACCAGTCCAATAAAAGTAGAAATTGCAGATATTACAGCTCCTAACATCATACCTATAATAGGTACAATTAAAGATGAACGAAGCTTAACTTTTCTTAAAAATAAAAAGAAGATCATGGTTCCAATAAAAGAAAAAATAATTGCACCTGTCATTCTTAACACTAAAGACGGTGCAGGAAAAATCAAATAAACGAAGATTAGACCTAAACCTGCCCACTCTATTGTTCCTGTCGTAGTAGGCTCTACAAGTCTATTCTGTGTAATAAGCTGAGTGACAAGGCCGGAAATTGACATTGCAGCACCTGTTAACATCAATGCAGCAGTTCTAGGAACTCTTGTTATAAAAAACATATCCATTCCATCCTCCTGCCCTTGTAAATCATAAACACCTGTAAATAAAGATACTAGACCTAATATAAAAACAAGAATTATGGCCAATATAAAAGATTTCGTCCATAATTTATTTTTATTATTATTTAGAGGCCGAATTCTATCAGCCCCGGTTATCATTTTCATTCTTTTTTTGTACTCCTTCATATTACTTCTTTAAAGAATTTGACATATTTTCAAATAATTCTATATAAGTTTGTATTGATTCATTTGTGTAAGTATCTTTTGGCGCATATAAGATTCTTCCTTCAGAAATAGCTCTTGTATTTTTAAGGGCCGGTGAATTATCTATTACATCTTGAGCCGGAACTGCATCTTCTGACGATGAAGTTGCTGCATCACGGTCAAGAACAAAAATCCAATCAGGATTACTTTCTGCTATAGCTTCAACTGAAATATCGTCTCCCTTATGGTCTGAAGTAGAACCTTCAACTTCTAAAGCAGATTTCCATCCAAATAACTCATACATAGGACCCCAAACCCGTCCTGAAATAGGAGCTGAAAAACCAATTTCTCCACCTGAAACTACAACACTCATAATCGTATCTGTACCATTATAGGCATTTTTAGCATCTTCTATGGACTTATCGAAATCAGCTACTAATTTTTCTGCATCTTTACTTTTGTCAAAAATTTTTCCTAAAGAAATCGTAGCATTCTTAAGTCCCTTTACTAAACTTTCTCCTGTCTCTCCATTTTCACCGGAAACATCAAAACTAAGATCAATAACAACTGCATCCGGAACTAAAGCTTTTATTTCTTCATAATAACTGCTAAATCTTTGTCCTACTATTACCAGTTCAGGATTAACAGCTGCAATAATCTCAAGATTTGGTTCCTTATGGTCCCCAATATTTTGTACCTTTTCATCTTTAGCATATGATAATTCCTTTGGCATCACATCTTTTGGCACCGCAACCAATTCTATGTTCCAATCTGATAAAGTTTCAAAAGTTCTATTATCTAAAGAAACAACATTCTTCGGATTTACAGGTACTTTAACGCTCCCATGAATATCCTCTATTTCAACTGTAGAAGTATTTTTGTTTTCAACTACTTCAGTAGTGTTTTCATAAACTTCATCCTTGCTTGCATCTTTATTTGATGTTGCACATCCTGTGACAATAACCATTAAAGCTATCATTAAAACAGATAATTTAAAAATTTTTCTATTTCCCATATATATTTTTCTCCTTAATATTTATTTAATAAATAATTAAACCTTTAATACAAATTCAACTATTTAATTGTTACAACAATTACAAAATATATAAAACTTAATTTCCAATTAATCCTCCTTCCTATTTTTTATTAAAAAAATAAAATCCTGTAATTAAATTTAAAATATAATTGATAATCAATATCAACAATGTTTATAATTATATATTTCAATTTAATCTTTTTCAAGTTAATTGATAAGTATTTTCAAATAATAGTTAGTAATTTATGTTTTTTATAAATTTATTATTGTCTTTTTATATTTTATTTATCCTCATATGCTTTTGTATTATTGTGAAATCAATTATTGGAGGTTGTAATATGTGGATTGGTTTCGCCTTTGCTTCTGCATTTTTTTGCGGGAGTAAAGGCTATTTTATCAAAACTTGGAGTTAAGGATATTGACTCAAATTTGGCTACGGCAATTAGAACTACGGTTGTCCTAATTGCTTCGTGGCTTTTGGTTTTAATAACGGGAGTAATAGAAAATATTTATAAGATTTCTTTTCAAACTTTATTATTTCTTATATTATCCGGTTTTAGTACAGGGGTTTCTTGGATTTTTTATTTTAAAGCAATAAAACTAGGAGATGTAAATAAAGTAGCCCAATTGATAAAAGCAGTACTATTTTAACAATGATACTATCCTTTATTTTCCTAGGAGAAAAATATAATTATATTTCTCTACTAGCAATGATTACTATGTTTATAGGCACCTTTATGATGATTGGAAAACAAAAAGTAGAAACAAAGGAAAATGGAAGAAATTTATGGTTTATATACGCTTTACTTTCAGCGGTTTTTGCTAGTTTAACAGCAATACTAGGAAAAAAGGGAGTAGAAAATATAGATTCCAATTTGGCTACGGCAATTAGAACAATATTTGTATTTATTTCAGCTTGGTTTGTAGTCTATATTAGAAAAGCCAATATAAATTTAAAGAATATAGCAAGAAAATCTTGGATCTTTTTAATACTCTCAGGCATTGCAATGGGACTCTCTTGACTTTGTTATTACAGGGCATTAAAAGACGGACAAGCTTCCGTTGTTGTTCCACTAGATAAATTAAGTATTGTTGTAACAATTATATTTTCCTATTTTGTTTTAAAAGAAAAATTAAGTTTAAAAGCTTTTATAGGACTTATTTTAGTAGTAACAAGCACAATGATGTTAATACCACAATTTAATAAATATCTTATTAATTTTTTCTTGATTTAAATATTTACTTAAGATAAATTGTCGTTGCAGAATATTCGATTCTATCAGCTATTTTTCTCATAGAAAGTTTATCGTAACCTTCTTCTAAGATTATTTTTACACTAGCATTTAATATAAGCTTACGCATCTTCTCTTTCTCATTTTCCCTACGTTTTTTCCCAACCATATGGCACCTCTACTTAACATCGTTATTTTACTTAACGCTGTTAATATGTGTTATTTTTTGTCAACTTAATGTCTAAATAATTCTATAAAAAAACTGGCCATAGATTTTATTCTATAGCCAGTCTATACTTTACAATAATATTTAAATTTCTAATTCGACTTTTACCCCAAAATGATCGGATATTTGTAATTTATTTTTAAAAACGACCTCATATTTTTTTACAACTACTTCTTCTGATAAAAATATAAAGTCTATTCTTTTATTACTGGTGTCACACGCCCAGCCATCAATTTCAGATTCAACTGTGTATTCTCCTATTTTTTCCTTAGCTAAATTAAAGGAATCATAAAAACCACTTTTTAATATTAAATCGTAGCCTTCATTTCTTATATTAGCATTATTATTAAAATCCCCTGCTAATATAAATAAATCCGCATCTATTTCCTTTATAATTTCTCTTAATTTTTCCCATTCATATTGAAAACTACCATCTTTCCACCAAGAAAAATGTAGGGTAAATGCCCAAATATTTTTATCCTTATATTTAATTTTTATTCCGGTTGCTTTTCTGGTTTTTGGACTTTTATATTCTAGAGAACTTGAAATAATTTTACTTTTAACTTCCAAAATTGGATTTAAGGATAAGATTGCAATCCCCTCATCATAAATATCATATCCAATATGGGTACTATCCCAAGTATAATAATAATTTAATCCTTTTCTTTCCAATTCATCTTTTAATAACAAACCGAAATTATCTTCCTTAACTGTAGCTAATTCAACAATTTCTTCATCTTTTCTTTCTATTTCCTTTGCAGAAATACTTTGATTAATCTCTTGAAGAAAAATAATATCATATTTTTCTTCAAGAATATTATCTATGAATATATTAAATTTTTCTTTTTGATTTTTTTCTAACCAACTATGGGTGTTTAATGTTAAAATTTTCATATTATCTATTTAAATAATCATTAATATCAGATTTTAAAATATCTGCTTTAGGACCATAAACAGCTTGAACTCCTGAATCTTTTTTTATTAGACCCATAGCTCCCTGTTTCTTCCATTCTTCCTCATTTCCTACTAAACTATCATCTTTAATTGAAACTCTTAGTCTTGTCATACAAGCATCAACATCTATAATGTTGTCTGCTCCTCCTAGTAGTTCTACTATGGCTACTACCTGTGAATTAGCATCACCCTTTGCTTTAGTATCTACCTCTTTGTTTTCAGAGTTATCATTTTCATCATAATTTCCTAATCTTCCAGGAGTTGCTATTTTTAACTTTCTTATTAAGAAGCTTGCAAGAAAATAAGTTCCTACAAAGAAAACAATACAAGCTATAACATAATTAATTAAATCGCCGGTTAATCCTGCCTTTACACTTATAGGTACCCTTGTAAGTAATTCTATGGAACCAAAAGAATGAAGCCTTAAATTAATTATATCGGCTAATCCAAAGGCAAGTCCTTGAATTAAAGCATATATTCCATATAATATTGGAGATGCAAACATAAACATAAATTCCAACGGCTCTGTTACACCTGTTAAAAATACAGCTATTCCTGCTGAGAAAAACATTGACTTATATTTTTTTCGTTTTTCTAAGTCTGTGTTTTTGTACATAGCTAAGGCTATTCCCATAAGAATTCCCATGGAACCTATCATTTGACCAACCTTAAATCTAGCTGGTGTTATTGAGTTTAATAAATTAGTATATTCAGTCATGTTTCCTGCTGATTTTAAATTTACTAAATCACTTGCCCAGGCTAACCATAAAGGGTCTTGACCAAAAACTGCTGTTCCTGCTCCAGCCCCTGTTAAAATAGTATAGGTTCCTCCTAAGGCAGTATAGTTAATAGGTATTGTTAGCATATGATGTAAACCAAATGGTAATAGTAATCTTTCTGCCATACCAAATACAAATGGTGCTAGTATTGGTGCTTTATCACTAGATTCAGCTAACCAAACTCCAAAAGTGTTTATTCCTGTTTGTATAAATGGCCATACAACAGAAAGTAATAATGATATAATTACTGACCACAGGATTACAACAAAAGGCACAAATCTTTTTCCATTAAAAAAAGACAAGGCTTCCGGTAGTTTTCTAAAATTATAATATTTATTATAGATATTAGCACCTAAAAAACCGGCTATAATACCTACAAAAACTCCCATATTAAGTGCCGGCGCTTCTAAAACACTGGTAAAATATCCATTTACAAGTATTTCTTGACCAAATAAAGTATTGGTCACAGCACCTTCTGTTACTAACATTTCAGAAGTTACTCCAAATACTGCTCCGGTAATCCTATTGATTAAAATAAATGCTATAGCTGAAGCGAAAGCACCTCCTGCTCTTTCTTTTGCCCAGGAACCTCCAATTGCAATAGCAAATAGCAAGTGCAAATTTCCTATAATTGCCCAACCAATATTTTCAACTACGCCACCGGTAGTAACCAAAAAATTTAGGTCTGGACTAATCATTGCAATTAATTTCCCAATACTAATCATTAATCCTGCTGCAGGCATAACTGCAATTACAACCATTAATGATTTCCCGAATTTTTGCCAAAATTCAAATGATAAAAACTTCTTCATTTCCTTCTCCTTTTTAAAATAATTTATTAAAAAAGCAATATTGCTTTATTAATCAGATTTTTATAATACAATTATTATTTTAATTAAAATAAGGGCATCTGTTTTTTATGCACTGATTGTTTTTCTCCTTAAACTTACATTTAATACTTTCTTTTTCCATTTTTATTCCCATGTTTTCCTCTACAAAATCTATAGCTGTTTCAATAGCAATAAAGGAATTTCTTTTACAACACCTTGGTCCACCTATTTCACTTACTTTTGCCAAGGCCTTTGATGTAGCTAGATTGGATAATTTCCATGGATTATTTGTTAGTGGAGTTGCTCCTGTAATAATACTAATAAATATACCTAAAGATATAGATGCACCACAAGCTCCCCAAAAACCACAAGTACCACCTGGAACTTGCTTTCCCCTTCTTTCCATTTCTTCAAGGGAATTTTTTAAGTCAATATCTCCACCTGAGTTTTTATATGCCGTTAATAATGCTGAACCAACTAAAATATGATGTTCCGGTCCATGCATATGAATAAATGATTTGTTCATAATTTCTTCAGTAATTTCTATTGGATTTTTGCTATTTGAATTTGCACATATTTCCTTTATTAAAGGAACACCTGTACCATGACATTCATTACATACAAAGTGATTGTTTTTACATTTTGTAGTACTTAATTCTTCTTTTCCACAAATATAGCATTTCATAGTAGTTCCTTCATTAAAATACACTAAAGGCTCTTTGCAAATTAAACATTCTTCAGCTTTTGTCATTCAGCCCTCCTTTATGATGATTTTTTAATCTATTATTTTATTATAATAAGAAAATATTTTACTTCTTAAATTTATTCATCCTAATATTATAAATATCCCTATAATAATTATATACACTATTATTAATAAATAATATGATCTTAGTTACATATTTGTCAATTTTTTTGATTTTTTACTTAAATTAACTAATTCTTTATTATGAAAAAAAGAATTATCATGTATAAATATGTTTTTAAACATAAAAAAAGCTCCAGTATAAAACTGAAGCTTATAGATAATATTATCTTTTTGAGAATTGTGGACTTTTACGAGCTTTTTTCAAACCGTATTTTTTACGTTCAACTTTTCTAGGGTCTCTTGTTAAGAAACCTGCTCTTTTTAATGTTGGTCTTAATTCTGGATCTACTTCTAATAATGCTCTTGCTATTCCATGACGAATAGCTCCTGCTTGTCCTGTATATCCTCCACCTTTAACATTTACGAAAACATCATATCCACCTAAGTTTTCTGTTAAAACTAATGGTTCTCTTGCAATTACTCTTAATGTATCAAAATCAAAATATTCATCAATTGGTCTTTTGTTTATAATAAATTGTCCATTTCCTGGAACTAATCTAACTCTAGCAACTGATGTCTTTCTTCTTCCAGTTCCTAAATATTGTACGTTAGCCATTTTATATCCCTCCTATTTCTTATATGTCTAGAACTTCTGGTTGTTGTGCTTCATGATTATGGTCTGGACCAGCATAAACTTTTAATTTTTTATACATAGCTCTACCTAATTTATTATGTGGAAGCATACCCTTTACAGCAATTTCAATTGCCTTTTCCGGTTTTTTTGCCATTAACTCTTCATAAGAAATAGATTTTAGACCACCTGGAAAACCAGTATGATGTCTATATAATTTTTGACCTTCCTTATTTCCTGTAACTCTAACTTTGTCAGCATTGATTACTATTACGTAATCTCCTGTGTCTATATTTGGTGTAAATATAGGCTTGTTTTTTCCTCTTAAAACAGCTGCAATTTCACTTGCAAGTCTTCCAAGTACTTTGTCTGTAGCGTCAACTACATACCATTTTCTTTGGATATCTCCTGTTTTAGCAACATAGCTTTTCATTTTTTCCTTTCCTTTCCTTTTTACAATATTTTTAGCTATTTAGACATCGCTGCTAAAAAGCGATTGTTCTCCCACCAAGCATTTATGAATCGCACCCCTGGCCACTGGCGATTTTTGTGAATATTGTTAAAAAGGACTGGAGAAGTCATTTTTAACACCGAATAAGTATATCCTAACTTTGCCTATTTGTCAACTATAGGAGATAATTTTATAAAGTTTTAATTATGCTTAAATACAAATATGCTATAATATTAGTTAGTGTAGTTATACAATTAGAGGTAATTATGAAAATTTTATTAGCCACCGATGCTTACTCTGTTATTGTAAACGGAGTAATAACTTCAATTAAAAATCTTAGAAGAGAGCTTATCTCAATGGGACATGATGTAAAAATCTTAACCCTTTCTTCTAATCGTCATTCCTATATAGATTATGATAGTAATGTAGTATATTTAGGTTCTTATGATATTTCAAAAATTTATCCAGATGCAAGGTTTTCTTTATCTTATACGAATCCTTTAATAGATTCAATTCTTACATGGAAACCTGATATTATTCATACTCAAAGTGAATTTACAACTTTTTCCATAGCAAGAAAAATTGCAAACAAGTTGGATATTCCAATTATACACACCTATCATACCCTTTACGAAGAATATACCCATTATTTTTCACCTAGTGAAAGAATAGGAAAATATTTGGCGAAAAAATTTACTAAAAGAATTTATCATAAATCTACTTGTATGGTAGTTCCTACTTTAAAAACATATAAAGTTTTAAAAAAATATGGAATAGATGAAAATATCTATATTGTTCCTACCGGTTTATCCATGGATAAATTCAGTATTAAGTATCCTAAAGAGGAATTAGAGCTTCTAAAAGAAGAATTAAACCTACCTTTAAAATCTAAAATCCTAATTTCTGTAGGAAGAATTGGTAAGGAAAAAAATATTGAAGAGTTAATAAACTATTTAACTAAAATGAAATTCAAAAATATACATCTTCTTATTGTTGGAGATGGACCTTATAAAAATACTTTAGCAAATTTAATTAAAGATTATAATTTAAATAATAAAATAACTTTTACAGGTTTAATACCTAATGATGAGTTAAATATTTATTACCAAATGGCTGACTTGTTTGTTTCTGCCTCTACTAGTGAAACTCAGGGCTTAACTTATATCGAATCCCTTGCCAATGGAACACCAATTCTTTGCAGGGATGATGAATGTTTGGAACAAACAGTAATAAATAACTATAATGGATTTAGATACAATAGTTTTGATGAATTTAGTGAAAAGCTAAAGCTTATTTTAAATAATAATGGACTATATAAAAATTTTGTTGAAAATGCAGTAATTAGTGTAAACGAAAATTTTTCTTCTACTACTTTTGCAAATAAAATTTTAGAAATATATGAAAAATATATTAAATAGAATAATTATTGTTATTTTAAGATTAGTTTTAGGTAAATATTATATAATATATTATAACATTCTAATGTTAGGAAGGGATTTAAATGAAAGAAAAAATGTATAAATTCATGTCTGGTAGAAATGGTCCAAATGCTTTTTCAAGATTTTTGTCCGTATTGTCATTAATTGCTATTATAGCAAGTTTCTTTTTTGATAATATTGTAAGACAAATTCTCTTTTGGTTTGGTTTTTTATTAATTGTTTATTCTAACTATATAGTTTTTTCAAAAAATATTGCTAAAAGAAGTATTGAAAACCAAGACTTTCTAAGACTTAAAAATAAATTTACCGGTAGATTTAGTAAATTGAAAATGATTTTTAAACAAAGAAAAGAATATAAATTTTTTAAATGTGAAAATTGTAAAACAACTTTAAGAGTTCCTAAGGGAAAGGGAAAAATTAAAGTACATTGTAAAAAATGTGGTCATGATATGATTAAAAAAAGCTAGTTTTAAATAAACTAGCTTTTTTGTTTACAGTAATTTTCCATACCTTTTTATATATATATCCTTGACCACAGTAGTTAATATCATATATAAAACTACTGTTACTGCTAATATATAAAAATATTTTAAAGGAAATGGATAAAGATCTATTAATCCTCCAAATGGCGTAAATGGAATCATAGTTGCAATTACTATTCCTGATAAAGATAAGGATGTAACTGCAAAGGATGCATGACTTTGTATAAATGGTATTTTTGGTGTTCTAATCATATGGATTACCAGGGATTGTGTCCACATGGACTCAACAAACCAAATTGATTGTGCCATCATCATATAAGTATCTCTAACTAATTCCTCTGATTGAGGTATTGCATTAAATAGTCTTCCTTCTGCACCTGGAACAAATATAGGGCAAATTAAAAAATATGAAATTAAATAGGTTGCTATATCAAAAATAGAACTAGTTGGTCCTAGCCACAACATAAAACTTACTATTCCGGAAGCATCCCATTTTTTAGGTTCTTTAATGAATTCCTTATCTACATTATCCCATGGTATAGCCGTACAGGAAATATCGTATATTAAATTTAAAAATATTAACTGAATACTTGTCATAGGATTATATGGTATAAAGGCACTTGCAATTAAAACAGAAAATACATTACCAAAGTTTGAACTCGCTGTCATTTTTATATATTTAATCATATTAGCATAAGTTTTTCTGCCTTCTATAATACCTTTTTCCAATACCATTAAATCTTTTTCAAGTAAAATAACATCAGCTGATTCTTTTGCAATATCTACAGCAGTGTCAACAGATATTCCTACATCTGCCGCCTTCATAGCTGCTGCATCGTTTATTCCATCTCCCATAAAACCTACAGAATGTCCATTTTCTCTTAAGAGTTCTACAATATGAGCCTTTTGAGAAGGAGATACTTTAGCAAAAACAGTGGTGGTTTCAACAACCTTTTTTAATTCTTCCTCTGACATATTTTCTATATCTGAACCGGTTAAAAGATTATTTACTTCTAAGCCTACCATTTTACAAATTGATCTTGTAACATGTTCATTATCGCCAGTTAATACCTTTACCCTTACCCCATATTCTGCTAAAGCTACTATTGCATCTATTGTAGACTCCTTTGGTGGATCTAGGAAGGCAAGGTAACCAATTAAAACCATATCCTTTTCATCCTTTACAGAAAATTCTCCAACTGGTGAAGGATTGGTTTTTTGAGCTATGGCTATAACTCTCATACCGTCATCATTTAATTCTGTTACTTTATTCAGAACTTTTTCCTTAATATTGTCAGTTAATTCTATTACACTGCCTTCAAACTCAACAAAGGAACAAATTGAAAGCATTTCCTCAACTGCACCTTTAGTAATCATTTGAGTCTTGCCGTTTTTGTCCTCAACTACTACACTCATTCTTCTTCTATTGAAGTCAAAAGGTACTTCATCTATTTTCTTGTAAAATTCATCTAACCCTCTTAAAGACGGATCATCTACCTTTTCTTCATTTGTTGACTCAATAATAGCTATATCCATCAGGTTTTTTAAACCTGTTTGAAAATGACTATTTAAATAGGCATGTCTTAAAACCCTACTATTATCATTGCCATCTACATCTAAATGATATTCAAGTATTACTTTGTCTTGAGTTATAGTTCCGGTTTTATCGGTACATAGAATATCTATAGAGCCAAAATTTTGTATTGAATTTAAATTCTTGACTATTGTTTTTTCCTTTGACATTGCAACAGCACCTTTTGCAAGACAAGTTGTTACAATCATAGGTAACATTTCCGGAGTTAGTCCAACTCCTATGGAAATTGCAAATGTAAAGGCATGAATCCAATGTCCTTTTGTTATACCATTAATTACAAAAACAATAGGTACCATTATTAACATAAAACGTATTAACACCCAAGAAACTTGGTTAACACCTTTTTCAAAGGTAGTTACAACAGGTTCTTTTTGTATATCCTTAGCCATCATACCAAAAAGTGTATTATCCCCTGTTGCTACAACTAAACCAAAGGCTGAACCACTAATAACATTGCTTCCTAAAAAAGCTAAGCTTTTATAATTAGTTAAAGAATCTTCAGTTTCAGCTTTCTTATAGGTTTTTTCTACCGGTTCATTTTCACCAGTTAAAGATGACTGGCTAATAAATAAATCTTTAGTTTGTATTAGTCTTATGTCAGCAGGAATCATATCTCCTGCAGATAAACGTACAATATCTCCAACGACTAAATCTTCCAATAAGATTTCTCGTTGTTCGTTTTCTCTAATAACTGTACATTTGGTTTTTATTAAATTCAATAAGCTGTCAGCTGCATTTCCTGAGCGAATTTCTTGAACAAATCGAATCATTCCACTAATAAATACCATTGCTGTAATAATTATTACAGAAATCGCATTTTTATCTTCCGGATCAGGTAGAATAATATCGGTATAAATTGAAATTATTGCCAAGAAAATTAAAATCCCACTAAAAGGATTAATAAAAGAATCCCATAATTTTTTGAAAACTGAATCTTTCTTATGTTCGGTAACCTTATTATTTCCAAATTTTTCTCTGTTTTCAATAATTTGTTCTTCACTTAATCCATAATTTGTTGTTCCTATTTTTTCCATAAGTGAATTATGGTCTTCCATTGCAGCATCATGTAGTAACTTTTCAATATCCTTTTTACTTTCCATTATTATTTTTTTCTTTTTGTTTAAAAACATTTTAAACACCTCCATTCATTTTATTTTTTCCACCTAATTATTATATAGTAAAAAAAAGTAATATCATAGTAAATGATAAATTTATTAAATTATATTTTTGAATTGTTCTTTTAATTTAGTATATAATCATTTTATAAAAACACAAAATACTTAGGAGGCTTAAATGACCCATAATTTAAAAGAAAGTGCTAAAAGAGTTGTTTCCGATTTAAAGGAATTAAGAAATTTAACATCTACAGAAAATGGAGCACAACGTGTTGCTTGGACACCAACCTGGCAAAAAGCTAGAAACTGGTTTAAAGAAAAAGTTGAACAATATGGTGCAGAAGTAACTAGGGATTCTGCCGGTAATGTTTGGGCGAAAATACAAGGGGAATCTTCCGACTCAATTGCTATAGGAAGTCATATAGACTCTGTTCCTAACGGTGGCTGGCTAGATGGCGCTTTAGGTGTTGTTGTTGGCATTGAAATCATAAGACGTTATACAGAAGACAAAAGAAAACCTAAAAAGACCATTTATATCGTAGACTGGGCCGATGAAGAAGGTGCAAGATATGGCCGTAGCTGTTTAGGTTCAGCTGCAGCAAACGGTAGTTTAGATGTAGATAAAATAAAAGACCTTGTAGATATTAACGGAATAAAATATTCCGATGCATTAAGAAAATACAAGGTTGAACCGGAAAATATGCTTAATGCCTATAATGAGCTTAAAGAAAAAAATATAAAAGTCTATCTGGAACTTCATATTGAGCAAGGACCAATTTTAGAAAATTCTAATAAAGATGTAGCCTGTGTTTATGGAATAGCCGGCGTTGAAAGACACTATATTGACTTTATAGGACAAAAATCCCATGCCGGTTCCTTCCCTACAGAATTAAGACAAGATGCCTTTTTAGCTGCAGCTGAATCAGCATTGGAATTTAGAAAAATAGCTTTAAAATACAATGCTGTTTGTACTGTTGGAGAAGTTACAGTAGAACCTCATGTTACAACAATTGTTCCCGGAAAATGTACTATTTCACTAGACCAAAGGACAATAGATAAAAATAATTTGAAAATCATTTTTGAAGAAGCAAAAGATATTGTAGAAAAAATTTCCAAGAAAAATAATGTAAAATCCCATTGGAGAAATATTCATTCCATTGCACCAAAAATATTTGATGAAGAGTTAATTGAATTATGTAAGGAGTCTGTCAAAGAAGAAACAGGAGAAGCCACAACTATGTCTTCCGGACCACTACATGATGCAATAGAAGTAGCTAAAATAATTCCAACAGTAATGATGTTTGCTATGTCCGAAAAAGGACTTTCCCATACAAAAGAAGAAAATACACCAGATGATAAGTTAGAAACAGCAATAAGAGCCTTTCTTCGTCTAGTAGACAAGACTATAAAAAAATAATTTCTAAATAAAAAAAGAGACTGTGCTAAAATTTAACACAATCTCTTTTTCCTATTTAACTAACAATACTGATTTATCTGTAGAATTTAAAACCTTATTTGAAACACTTCCTAAAAAAGTTCTAGAAAAAGCTCCTAATCCCCTATTGGACATTACAATTAAATCTACATTCTTATTGTCAGCATATCTTAAAATCAGCTCTGGTGGTCTTCCTATTTCATAATCTGTATGTACTTCATTTTTATAGTTTTCGATTTTTGTCTTTGCATCTTCTAAAATTTTTTTTGTAACATCAACTGCACCTTGTGGAACTCGATTAGTAATCATATAAGAAGTTGTAATAGGATCTATTGCACTAATTTCCTGTACAACAGAATAAATATATATTTCAGATTCAAATTTTTCCCCTATTTCTTTTGCAACCTCTAATGCCCTTAATGAATGTTCTGAACCATCAATTGGAACTAAAATTCTTTTATACATAAGCTCAACTCCTTTAAAAATTAATATAATTTTCCTTCATTAATTATGTACCCATTTATTTACAAAAACATCTACAAACTGCTATTTATTCATATTTCCATATAATTAATAAATATTTTCCCCAATATTTACTTCTGTTTTTTTCTTATGAACTCTGAAAACTCAAATATTTTATACTAATTTAATACAAAATAAAAAACATTATTTTAAAAATATGTAAAGAAGTCTTTACATTTCAAAATTAAATTAGTATACTATATGTAAAGATATCTTTACATATGGAGTGTAATTATGAAAGTAAACAACAAAATAAAGGAAATTAGAGAAAAACGTGGAATAGTTCAATTGGATATGGCTGCTGCATTAGGTGTTTCCAGGCAAACAATGACGGCTATTGAAAATATGAAATACAACCCTAGTTTAGAATTAACATTAAAAATAGCCAAATATTTTAATTTACCGGTGGAAGAAATATTTGAATTAGTTGAGGAGGATTAATATGATATTTATTATATTTGTTTTAGTAGCTTTTTGGTTTCTTTGTATCTATTCACTTTATGGCATAGGAGTTATTATTAAAACCATTTTTAAAACCTATAAAAAAAGTTATGATGAATTAGAAATAAAAACCATTAAGGACAGTCTAGCAATTAGTATGATACTTATTGTTATTTTACATTTTATTCAATTAATTTTTAGCTTTTATTCTGTAAAATATAGACCAATTATTACACCTATAACAGATTCAGCTATTAATAACAACATCAATATACATTCACTTTTTTTTGATTGTATATTAATTGGATTTATTTATAATATTAAGAGATTTAAATATGGTCTTATTGCTAAAAGACAATTTTGGGACCCTATTCTAATTATATTGACAGTAACAATAATTTTAACAATAGCCTCTTTTCCTCCTTCATTATAATCAATTAAACTTTAGGAGGTTTATATGAAATTTATTTTTTAAATATTATATTTATATTTTTAGCATTTTATTCTATTTATGCGATTGCCAACATTATTAAGGCTCTCTATAGAGTTTCAAAAAAAGAATATGATGAACTTGAAAGAAAGGTAGTTTTTGATAGTTTAATTGTTACAGCATTAATAATTATAGGCTTGCATTTAATTCAATCTATTATTGGACTTACTATTCCCTATAGTCAATTTGAACCAATAATTTCAGCTGGGAAACATACTGTTTTTGAACTTAGTGGAAATTCCCTCACCCATATTGAATCTGTTTTCCTAGACTTTATAATTTTAAGTTTAGTTTATACAGTTATTAAATATAAATATGGTTTATTAAACATAAAGCAAGTGCTAAAACCAATAATAATCATATTAATAATTCCTACTATTATATTTATAACAGAAAACATAATTAGGTTTATATAAAAATATATAATATAATAAACATTATCATAAGAAAAAAGAGGTTACCATATGATTTCTGAATTTTTAGACAATCAAATTTTAAAAAATTTAACAAAAAAGGAAGCTGATATATTAAATTTTATTTACAATAATTCAGAAATAGTAGCTCAAATGAGTATTAAAGATTTTTCCATAAAAATGAATACTTCAACAGCTACTATTATTCGTTTTTGTAAAAAATTAAATCTAAGTGGTTTCTCTGAATTAAAATATGTATTAAAAAGACAAAAAACTTTTAAGTATGATAATTTAGATTCATATATTCAACCTGAAACTATTATTAAAAACCTTTCTAAAGACATAGAGAATACTGCACTATTAATAAAAGAAAATGATATAAAACAAACCATCTGTGAGATTAATAGTACAAAAAGTATTCACCTATATGGTTCAGGTCTTTCTGGTCAGGTATTAGATTATATAGAATATTTATTACTTTCAGTTGGAAGACAGAAAGTTTATCGTTATGAAACGAATTATTTAGGCTTAAAAATGTCTAAAACATTAACAAAAGATGATATTCTAATAGCTATTAGTTCAAGCGGTAAATTTGCACCCATGATAAAGATAGTAAACATTGCTAATTTAAATAATGCTACTATAATCGCTATTACACCTTCTATAAAAAATCAAATAGCAGATACTGCAGATATTAACTTTAGATTTTTTGGAAATACACGAAAAAATGATGACGCAGAGTTTAGTACACGACTACCTATGTTTTTTATTGTACATATTATTTTTTCATATTATTTAAATAACAGAGGTGAATTTTTTTGAAATCTTTTTTATCAGATATAGATACATCAAATTTCTCGGATATTGATTTTGAAATTTTAAATTTCATAAATAATAATATAAATCTTGTTTCTAATATGAATATAGAAGATTTATCAAATATACTATTTACTTCTAAATCTACAATAGTTCGTTTTTGTAAAAAAATAAAACTTGATGGTTTTAGTGAATTAAAATATATTTTAAAAAATGAAAGTACTACTAACACCAATATTTTTAATGATTTTATGTCTCATAATATCTATATGTATAATAATTTTGTTAAAAATATTGAGCTTGATAAAATATTATCTGCTGTTGATTTAATTAGCAATAATGACCCATTATATATTTTTGGACATAGTCTAAGTGAAATTCCTGCAAAGTACCTATATACAGTATTAAATTCTTTAGATCGCAGATGTGTATTTATTAATAAACCAATTCTTATGAAAAGTATAAGTTCGTCACTTGATGAAAAATCTACAATTTTAATAATATCTGCCAATTTAAATAATTCAATCTATGAAGATATTGTTAAAACTTCTATAAATAATAAATCTAAAATTATATTAATTACAAGAAATCATCATAGTAATCTTATCCCTTATGCTAATATTGCAATATTTAGCAATGATAAAAATATATCTTATAAAAATATCGATGTTAATTCTAGAATTGGTATAATTACAATTGTTCAAATAATTATAGAATTATCTTATAAAAAGCTTTTGTCAAAATAGACAAAAGCTTTTTATAAGATAATTAACCATTCTTTAAAACTTCTTTTACGGCATTTGCAATTTTTTCAACTTTAGGACCATATATAACATGTATATGTGTATCTGATGGTCTTACAATTCCCATACTACCTGTTCTCTTAAGTATATCTTCATCTAACTTATCCATGTTAATAATATCAACTCTTAATCTAGAAATACAATTATTTATACTAGTTATATTTTCTTTTCCTCCTAATCCCTTTATTACTTCTGCTCCAAGACTAAAATCAACCTTGCTATCCATACTTACTTCTTGTAATTCATTTTCATTATCAGCAACATCTATTGATAAGTTCTTTTTAGTAAAATACCATCTAAATACAAAATAATAAATTATAGCATAAAGCACTCCTACAATTATTATCCAATACCATTTTGAACCTGGCTGTAAAACACCCCAAATAATAAAATCAATTATACCTCCTCCTGTATTTCCTACAGTTACTCCTAAAATAGACATTAGCATAAAAGATATTCCACCCATAACCGCATGAAAAACAAATATTGCTGGAGCAATAAACATAAATGCAAATTCAAGAGGTTCTGTTATTCCTGAAATAATACTAGCTGCAACTCCTGCAATCATTAAAGCTTTTACTTTTTCACTTTTTTCTTTCGGAGTAGTTCTGTATATTGCAAAAGCAGCTGCAGGTAAACCAAACATCATAAAAGGCATCTTACCTTGTCCTAAGAACCTAGTAAACTGAGTCATTTCACTAATATCCACTTTATCAAAAAATTGTAAAAATATATTCAAACACCCTTCTATTCCTTCATATACTCCTCCAACAGCTGTAGTCCTAAATATACCATTTAAAACATGATGTAACCCTGTTGGTATTAATAGTCTTTCTAAAAATCCAAATGTAAATACCCCAAAAGCACCTGAATTACTTATGGCTTTTCCTAAAAATGTTATTCCATATGATATTGGTTGCCAAATAAATGGAGCTATCTGTCCTATAAGTGTCATAGCCAATATTACTACAATGGAAACAAATCGTTTTCCTCCATAAAATGCTATTCCAACTGGAAATTCTATTTTATGATACTTATTATGTAAAGCTGCTACGGTTACACCAGTTATAATACCAGCAACGGCTCCCATATCAATTGTTTCAACTCCCAATATTGTTGATATATTAAGAGAATCAAAATTAATTACATTTGATTGTAATACACAACTTGCGCTAACTAAAAATGTATAATATCCTATAAAGCCAGCAAAAGCTGCTATCTCTTTATCTTCTTTTGCAAGACCAAATGAAATAGATATTGCAAATAAGACAGGTATTAAAGTGAATACTATTCCTGATATAGTTTTTAAAGTATTCAAAATGTAAAAAATAACAGGCTGTTTCAGTAAAGGAATAGTTTCTAATACTTGGGTTTTTAAAAGCGCTCCAGTTATTCCTAATATTACACCACTAGCAGCCAAAGCTGCTATTGGCATCATAAGACTTCTTCCAAGTGCAGATAGAAAGTCCATTATTTTATGTTTTTTCATATTAATCTCCTTTAAATTAATCTATTTTAATTCAGGCCACATACCTTCATTGGCTTCTATTAATGCATCTAAAACCTCTCTTGCTTTCTTTGCATCATTTATTAATCTATTAATAGTAAAAGCTTCTAATGCTTTTTGATAAGAATTGTCAAAATAGGCATCTACTAATAATTTTTCACTTGATACTTGATTAACAAGTAAGCCTAAATAAAATTGTGGAATCTTACCTATTGACAAAGGTCTAGGACCATTAGCTCCTAATTCACACACAACCTCTACCATTGCATCATTTTGCATGTTTTCAATTATTCCATTATTTTCAACAATTAAAATATGTCTATTATTTTTATTATACGCTATTGCAGTGGCTACATTTATCATCATCTCAGCATGAGCATCACTAATATTTTCAAATTTATCACCTAATTTATCTTCTTTAATTACTTCTCTGCATTCAGAAAACACCCTTTTTTCCCTGCTTTGCATAACTTCATCAGCTCTAGTAAAGTTCGGATCTAATTGTTTAACTTTATAATCAGGATATAGATAATACTGATCATATGTATTTGGTAAAAACTCTGGAAAATCATTCATAATTGTTTCAACCATTCCATATGTATCTAACCAAGAAGGATCTCTTTGTTCTGCATCTTGAGGTAAGAATCCATTTTCTTTTATCATCTTTCTAATTTTAGGTAATAAATCTTTTCCTGTTTTTCTATCATATATATTTGTAAACCAGCCATAATGATTAAGTCCAAAATATACAGGATCTAAATCTTTCCAATCACAACCCAATAAACGACTACATGAACGTACTACATTTTCTGGCTGATCACAAATATTTAATATTTTTTTATCCTCAGGAAATTCTCTTCTAAGAGCTTCAGCAACTATTGCTGCTGGGTTAGAATAATTTAGTATCCAAGCTTCTGGGGCATAATTTCTTATGTCCTTTACTGCCTTTATCATATCTACACAAGAACGTAAGCCATAAGCCATTCCACCTGCTCCACATGTTTCTTGTCCTATTAACCCCATAGCTAATGGAATGTGCTCATCTTTTGCTCTCATTGGTAATCCACCGGATCTCATTTGCATAAAAACAAAATCCATACCTTCATAGGCTTCTTTTATATCCGTTGTATAGGAAAAATTTAATTCGGGAAACTGTTCTCTAAATAAAATTTCACCAAATTTTCCAATAATTTCTTGTCTTTCTTCATCTATGTCAAATAACACCAACTTATTCAAAGGAAATTCTTTTTGCATTCTAACGAAAGATTTTAAGAAACCTGGTGTAAAAGTACTTCCTCCACCAACTATACAAATATTATATTTTTTCATTGTTTTTCTCCTTATTTTTATTGCCAATGATCATTAACTTAATATCTATTTTATTAAACCATTACTCTTAATGCAATAGATGTTGTAATTTAAACATTTGTTACAATATATGAAATATGTTACTTTTTTTGTAATTTTTTCCTTTATTATATTAGTTGTATGTTTATTATTATTAATGTTTGTATATACAGATTTATCAATTTGAATATCGCTAAATATTTTGACTTTTAAACTTATTTTTGATATCTTATTCTCCATCAAGCTATTTGTTTACTAGTTTCTTTAAATAAAAATAGCTGCGGAAAATATTTAAACTAGAGGCTTTATTATGCCTCTAGTTTTATATTTTTTATAGATAAAATAAATGGATTAGGAGGTATTATGAAATTAGTTTTTAGTTATTTAAAAAAATATAAGGCGTTTTTAATTCTCTGCTTTATTTGTTCTTTTGGATTTATTTTTACAGAAATTGGAATACCTACTTTATTTGCTGATGGAATAAGCAATAATTTTAAAAACGGTAATACTCAATACATATTATTACTTGCGATTAAAATGTATGGTTTTGCTTTTATTGGATTGATTTTATTATTAATTTTAGCTTATTCTTCTAATAGAATGACTTCTAAAATAGTAAGGGATATTAGAAATGAATTATTTAGTCATATTCAAACATTTTCAAGGGAAAAATATGAAGATTTTAATATTTCCCGTCTATTAACAAATATTGTAAATGATTGTTTTATAATTATGCAATTTCTTATTGTCATAATAAGACTTGGATTTATTGCGCCAATGATGATTATTTCAAGTTTTATTATGATTTATAGAAAAAGTCCAACTATAGCAATTGTTACTTTGGCTATTGTGCCTATTCTTTTAGTTGGAGTATTTTTAATTAATAAAATTACAAGACCAATCTCTATAAAACAACAGAAAAAACTGGATAATATAAATTTAAATATGAGAGAATCCCTTACAGGTTTAAGGGTTATACGTGCTTTTAACAGACAGGATTTTCAATCTAAAAGATTTGGAAAAATTAATGAAGAGTATGGAGGTTTTTCTAAAAAACTATTCCAATTAATGGCTTTAATTCCACCTTTATTTACTGTTATATTCTCAATTATTATGATAACTGTAGTTTATTTAGGTTCAAATTATGTAAATCAAGGAACTTTGGATTATGGTGCTCTTGCAGCTTTTATTGAGTATGTATTTCATGCACTATTTTCTTTTTTAATGTTAGCCAACGTTCTTATTATGTACCCTAGATTTTCTGTTGCTGTAAATAGAATTAACGAAGTCTTAAATACTCAAACAAATATCACCTCTAAAGAGATTAATGTAGAGACTCCTATAAAGGGACATATTGAATTTAAAAATGTAAGCTTTGCCTATGCTGATAGTTCTAAAGAAAATGTCCTAGAAGATATTAATTTGTCTATTGAGCCTGGTGAAACTGTAGCCTTTATTGGTAGTACAGGAAGTGGTAAATCAACTTTAGTTCGTTTAATACCTAGAATATTTGATGTTACTAAGGGAAGTATTCTAGTTGATGGAAAAGATATAAGGGACTACGATTTAGACTATTTAAGAAGTAAAATTAGTTTTGTTCCACAAAAAGCTATACTGTTTTCAGGTACAATAAAAAATAATTTACTTTTTGGTAATAGAAATGCTTCAGATGAAGAACTAAATCGTGCTATTGACATTGCTCAAGCAAAAGATTTTGTTAATAGTAAAAAAGACGGAATCTATGCACAGCTTTCTGAAGGTGGAACAAATTTATCCGGTGGTCAAAAGCAAAGATTATGTATTGCTAGGGCTTTAACTCGAGATGTTCCCATTTATATTTTTGATGATAGTTTTTCTGCCTTGGACTATAAAACGGATTCAGTTTTAAGAAATAGATTAAAGGAAGAAATAAAGGATTCAACTTTTTTAATTGTTGCACAAAGAGTTGCAACTATTATGGAAGCAGACAGAATTTTTGTTGTTAACAATGGAAAAATAGTTGGTCACGGTACTCATAAGGAATTATTGAAAAATAACCCTATTTATAGAGAAATTGCTGAATCTCAGCTTTCAAAGGAGGAATTAGCATATGAATAGTATGAAAAGACTTTTTGTATATTTAAAACCCTATAGATTTAAATTTGCTAGTTCTGTATTTTTTAATATTTTATATACTTTTACAAGGACAAGTCAACCTTTTATTATAGGACTGGCTATATCTCAACTGGCTAAGGATGTTACCTCCGGGAATGAAATTAATTTTAAATATATATTCTATATAATTATAGCCCTAACTATTACTAGCGCTTTAGATGCTCTTGGCGATTTTTTATCAAATTATTTACTATCTGATGTTGTGCAAAGTAGTATGAAGGACATGAGAAAAGAAATTAATCAAAAGATAAATCTACTACCTGTTTCCTATTTTGATAGCCATAAACAAGGGGATCTTTTAAATAGAATTACTACAGATGTTGATGCAATAGGTAATGCTTTACAGCAAGGACTTTTACGTATTTTTAGTTCTATTTTAATCCTCTTGTTCAGTGTAGTTTTTATGTTTATTCGTTCACCGCTCTTTGCAATTATTGCAGTTGCAATATTTCCTATTTGTATAGGAATATACAAAATTATATATAGGAAAAGTCAACCCTTATTTACAGAATTACAAAATTCTTTAGGAGATTTAAATGCCTATACTACTGAACATCTTGCAGCTTACGAAGTAATACAGTTATTTGGTCAAGAGCAAGAAGTTATAAAAGGCTTTAAAAAAATAAATAAGAAAATAGACCTTGTAGGATTTAAATCAAATCTTATGGCAAGTGTCACTAATCCATTACTAAGTCATATAATTCATATTGCCTATATTGGTTTATTTGTAGTAATGGCTATAACTATTTTAGGTGAACCTTTAGCAATTGGTGGTTTTGTATTAGCTTCCAGTATTGATGTTGGAGGACTTCAATCCTTCGTACAATATATTTGGCAAGCAGGAAGTCCAATTCAAGACATAACTCAATTATCCAATACCTTCCAAGCTGCTATAGCATCTTTAAATAGAGTTTTTGAATTTTTAGATGAAGAAAATGAAGTTCAAGAAAATTTACCGCTTCCTATTGATACTAGTTCCGTTAAAGGAGATATTGATTTTGAACATCTGTCCTTTGGCTATAGTAAGGATAAACTACTTATGAAAGACATTAATATAAATGTTAAAAGTGGAGATACAATTGCTATTGTCGGTTCAACAGGTGCAGGAAAAACTACATTAATAAATTTACTAATGCGTTTTTATGATTTAGATGGCGGTTCTATAACAATTGACGGAGTCAATATGAACAAGTTTACAAAGGAACAATTTCGTTCTATGTTTGGTTTAGTCCTTCAAGATCCATGGCTCTACTATGACACAATAGCCAATAATATAAGGTTTGGTAAATTGGACGCAACAGATGATGAAGTAGTAGAAGCTGCTAAAGTAGCTAATGTCTACCATTATATAAATACATTACCCCATGGTTTTAATACAATATTAAATGAAGAGTCATCTAATATTTCGCAAGGTCAAAAACAATTAATAACCATTGCCAGAGCCATAGTTAAAAATCCTAAGATTTTAATCTTAGATGAGGCTACCAGCTCTGTTGATACTAGACTTGAAGTATTAATTCAAAAGGCAATGGTAAATGCCATGGAAGGAAGAACTTCCTTTGTAATTGCCCATAGACTTTCAACTATTAGAGATGCAGATTTAATTTTAGTAATGAGTAATGGTTCTATTGTTGAACAAGGTACCCATAAAGAACTATTGGAAAAAGATGGAATCTACAAGGATCTTTATGAAAGTCAGTTTGCTAATGGTCATGTAGAAGACAATTAATTATATTCATTAAAATAAAAAACAAAACCAACTACCTACTTATAGGAAAACTGGTTTTGTTTTTTATTATAGTTATTTATAAAACTTTTTAAATTATATCTTTTTATAGAGAAAATAATGATTAAAACCTTCAGGGAAATCTTCCAATTCTCCATAGATTTCATAGCCTAAATTTTTATAAAAATCAGGAGCTTGAAAGCTAAAAGTATCTACCATAATCATTTTACATTTTCTTTTAGTGGCAAAGTTTTCAACTTCTTCTATTAATTTTATACCAAAACCCCTTTTTCTTATATTCTCATTAATCCATAAAAAATCAATGAAAAGAATTTGTCTTTTAGATCTCCCTGAAACTCCACCAAATATTTCTCCCTTTTCATCTTTAATTGTGAAGCAAAAATCCTCGCTAATAAATTCCATATCTGCACTGGATAAGTATTTTTTATTATATTCTATTATTTTTCCATGGATATATTCTTTATCTTCTAAGTTACCTTTTAAATCAATAGCTAAGTGTTTCAATATTCTATCCTCTAATAATTGTAAATTCTTTAATCGCTTATTAACTCTTTCCCATTTAACATATTTTTACAAACAAGTATTATTAAAATCGATATTATAAAATTCATAATTACTGGAATATAATTTGCTATATTCATTAAATTTACAATATCCATTCCTGCAATACTTAAAAAGATAATTACTATTATTGAAGGTATAAAACAAACTAATATTATTAACCCTCTAAGTAAATTTTCTAACACTTGATTTGATCTGCTTTTTAATATTTTTAAAGATAGTACCATTCCTGATGTTACTAAAACAGAATAGCCTACAAACATAATACTATTGTAAATAATTAAAGCAGGTGCCACCTTCAACAATAATCCCGATATTACAACGGCCAAAACGGTTATTAAGGAAGTTCTTAAAATTGGTGGTAAAATTATAGCTATTAATTTTTTAAGTGGTGAATCCGGTATTAGATAAATAAAGTAGTTTTCCATTTCCTTCTTTATTCCGGTATTTTGTGGTGACACAAATAAATATATTATAAGCATACTGGTAAATGCCTCAAAGGATTTACTTATTATACCAAATACAATATATATTCCAACTATTGTAATATCTGAAATAGAAATAAATTGTCCCGTCTTTTTCAACTCTACTACAGATTTTGACAATATTGCCCAAGCACCATTTAAGAATTTTGACTTGCCAATTTCCTTATGTTTAACTTTTGCAGTAACTGTAGTATCTCCCCTTTTAGATTTTCTGGTATATTCACTTATTTTTATTGCATCTTCTAAAGCTTGCTCATAAAAATTACCTTTAAAGTTAATAAAAAGTAAATATATGATTATTGCAGGAACAAATACCAATAAAACCCCTATTACTGTAAGAATATATTCTTGTTCAACAAAGGAAACCATGGCTAGCTTAGCCAGCCCTAGAATTGGCACAAAATAAAATATTTCACCTGTTATAAAAGAGTAAAAGCCCTCTTTAATATTTAATCCACTTTTTATAATATATAGTCCTATAACTGTGGCCACCATTAATACGACTAGGGTTCCAACTATTTTTGATATATTCTTAAATTTTTTATAACAGATTTCCAAAACATATAAATAGTCAGTTAGTATTAAGAAGAAAAAGTATATTCCTAAAGTAACTAAAAATGTTAGTAGTATCATTAAAGGAGCAAAACTTACTTCTGAAAATGAAACTATACCTAAAAATAATGATACACATGAAAACAATATGCTTTGTAAAATTGTTTGTGCTAATAAATATTTCATTTGTTGCTTTTTTGTAAATGGGCCTGAAAATAAATAAAAAGCTTCCTGCTCATAAAACAAGGCTTTTCTTGATGAAAACAACATAGTTACCATCATAAAGGCAGTAAAGCCTATAATTATCATAATTGATTTTTGTACACCTAAGGTAGCTGTATAAACTGCTATTTGGTCCTTACTCAATAAGGCACCTACAATAATAAAACCATAGAATACAACTATTAAAACCGTTATTATAGCACTGGAAGGTTTCCTAAATAAATTTCTAATTATCCCTTTTTGTTTATAAAACCATAATTTTTGTAATGCTGTCATATTATTCCTCACCTGTATATTCAAAGAAAATTTCCTTTAGGGTGCTATCTCCTAATTCTTCCCTTTTAATATATTTCACAACTTTTCCGTGGTTTAAAATATATGCCTCATCCCATTCATGTAACATATCTATAATATGGGTACTCATAAAAATAGCACAGCCATCTTCCCTTAATTGATGAAATATTTTAAAGGTATCTTCAATACTTGCTGGGTCTAATCCAATCATAGGTTCATCTACAAGTAAGGCTTTTGGCTCTATTATTAAAGCTAAAACCATACTTAATTTTTGCTTCATTCCCTTACTTAATTCCTTTGCTAAAGATTTTCTTTTATCTTCTAAATTAAATAATTTAATATATTTATCGGCAATTTCTTTATAATTATGTAATTTATATGCACTACCTATAAAGTCTATATGTTCTTCAATTGTTAATAAATCAAATAAAACAGGAACTTCCGGTATATAGCCAAAGCTTTTTTTAGCTTCTATAGTCTTATTATCAAATCCACAAATTTCAATTTTTCCATCAAAATCCAATAGATTTGCTATTGATTTGATAATCGTTGACTTTCCTGCACCATTTGGACCTAATAAAACAGTAATTTTTCCCGGTAAAGCTTCTAATGTTACATTATCAACTGCTTTAAAGTTACCATAACTTTTAGTAACTCTTTCTAAACTAATCATATTATCACCTTCTTAAACTAAATATTACCATATTTATAGCTAGTATTATTACAATATCCTAACAAATAACAAAAAAACCCTTCAATATGTTTCTTGAAAGGTTTTTTATTAGATTATTATTAACTTTTCTTAAAAAATATTCTTGCCTAAATCTTCGTAACAATTATATTAATAACTACATATAGTAAAAATATTAAGCTTATTAATGCAACTTTTAAAATATAGGATTTTTTCTTCATAAATACTATTGCAATGTACTCCCTTATCATTGCATTTGGTAAATAATAAATTGCGGTTTTGGCACCTATTCCACTTATATTTAAATTAACCTGTTTAGCATATATTGCTGCTCTAAATACATGGTAATTACTTGTGGAAAATATTGCTTTATAGTTACTTCCTGAAATGGATTCTATTATCTTTTTTGAAAATTTAAAATTTTCCAAAGTACTTTTAGACTTATCCTCTAATAAAATATCATCCTCTTCTATTCCTTTTTCAATAGCATATTTTTTCATAGCTAAGGCTTCTGGAATGGTTTCATCGGCTCCTTGTCCACCGGAAAAAATCAATTTTGAATTCTTATTGTTTGCTTTTTGTTTTTTATAAAATAAAATAGCCCTATCTATTCTGCTTCCAAGTAATTTAGAAACTTTATTACCATCAATTAGTCCACTTCCCAATACTATTATATAATCTTTATCATATTTAGGTTTATAGATTCCATATAATAAAGAAGATACAAAATAATTATAGAAGGACAACATAAAATATACCAGTAATATTTCTAAGTAAATTAAAATATATTTCAATATACTTGGAATTTTTTCAAAATTAATATTACCTAATACAATAAAAAGAAAAAGTATAATTCCTATAAAAAGGGTTAGCATATTAGCGATACTTCGTCTTTCCCTTTTAAATACAACTATTGCATTTATAAAACAACCAACTAAAATAATATATAAACCAAAACCCCATACTATTAAGAAAATCAAAACTGCAATAAAAAACAATAACCGAATTAGTATTCCATCATACATTTGTCCAGCCATTAAAATGGAAACAAACATCAAAAGTAATAGGATATTTAGTAAAACACCATTTAAAAGTCTGGTTTTATCGGTTTTAAATGAAATAAGCAATAAAAAAAATACTAAAAATGTTAATACTACTATAGTAAATAGTAGTGTTTTGTCATTCATTATAACTCCTTAAAAATCTGCATCTACAATTACTTCAAGTTCTCCTGTCCATGGGTCCATTAAATAACCTCCGATTTTCACATCATTAGGCATTAAGGGATGATTTCTTAAAAGCATAACTGTGTCCTCTATGGCTTTTGAAGTTGAGTCAAAACCTCCCAACCAATTTTCCACATCTATGCCACAATATTTCATGGTTTCTATTTCTTCTTTTTTTATTCCCCGAATAATCATTTTTCTTTCAATTTCTAAACCATTAACTTGTTTTGCTCCACACTCCTTATGTCCAATAATCATTATATTTTGAACATTTAATTCATAAACCCCAATTAATAAACTTCTTACAGCAGAACCAAATTTATTGGTTATTATTCCACCTGCATTTTTAATAAGCTTAATATCACCATTTTTAAAACCTAGTGCGGCCGGTAAAAGTTCAACTAATCTTGTATCCATACAAGTTACAACTGCTAGTTTTTTATTGGGAAATTTATCTGTCTCATAATTTTTATATTTTTTCTCTTTTACAAAATTTTTATTATATTCTAATATTTCTTCTATCACAATATACCCCTATTCTAAATTAATATCACAATAATATCATGAATTATACTTTAAGGTAAAGAAAAAGTTTTCATAAAATTAATTTTAATACCATTATTAACAATATAAAAAAATCAACTATAGAAAAATTTATAGGAAATATTCTATAGTTGAATCCTATTTGTTTTTAACCCCTTTAACCTTAAAATAAAACATTCCAACAATTAGCCCTAATATTGATGGAATTACCCAGCCAAATCCATCTTCAAAAAATGGCAAAATATTAGACACTATTTTTAAAATCTTATTGAGAATGTAATTATCTCCAATAGATTTAGCTACTGTATTTAAGGCATCAAATAAACTGGCAAAAGCTGTAAATATTATAGTAATTATATATACCTTTTTATTGTTTTTAAATATTGGTGATAAAAAAATCAAGGCTATTAAAACTATTGCTATTGGATATAGGAAATTTAATACCGGTAGAGATAATTTAATTATTGAATTTAATCCTACATTGGACACTACAAAACTTATTAATGTAACTATACAAATAAATTTAAAATAACTAATTTTAGGATAAATTTTATGAAACATCTCTGAACAGGCTGTTATTAATCCAACAGCTGTTTTTAAACAAGCAACAACAACTATAATGGCAAGTAGAATTTCTCCAAAAAATCCAAAATAATATTTAGAAATTTGATTTAAGGCTATTCCTCCGTTTTCAGATAAGGCAATCTTCCCTAAACTTGAAGCCCCCATATAAACCAAGGAACCATATATTACAGACATTAGTACCAATGTTACTATGCCGGATTTTAAAGTATATTTAGCTATTTCATTTGGCTCTTTTATTCCCAGTCCCTTTATACTATTTATTACTATTATAGAAAAAGCTAATGAAGCTAAAACATCCATTGTATTATAGCCTCCAATAAAGCCTTCCCTAAAGGCTCCTGAAATAAAATTACTTTGAATTTCGGCATTTGAAATATGACCCATAGGATTTACAAAAGATACTACTATTAATGAAGACAAGAGTAGTAAAAACATAGGATTTAATACCTTCCCAACCCAAACCATTATTTTTGAAGGTTTCAACGACAGTAGAAATGCTAATGTATAAAAAATTAATGTAAAAATTAATAAAAATACCTTTACTTTATCTTCTCCAATAAATGATTTTAAGCCTACTTCAAAAGAAACCGTTCCAAGTCTAGGTAAGGCAAAAAATGGTCCTATTGTTAAATATAATCCTATAGTAAAGAAATATCCAAATTTCTTATTTATTCCTGTAGTCATTTCAAATAAGCTACTATTTTCAGATATTCCCATTGCTATTGTTCCTAATAGAGGAAGCCCTACAGCTGTAATTAAAAAACCAATCATAGTTTGAATCATATTTGCTCCTGCATTTTGTCCTAGATTTACAGGAAAAATTAAATTACCTGCTCCGAAAAATAGTCCAAAAAGCATAGATCCAATTGTTATATAATCTTTAATTTTATTTTTCATAACTCCTCCAAACTATATAAGTATACTACACTTGATTTTTTTAAAAAACTTATTTTTTATTTCTAATATAGTTAAAAAATATTAATTATCAATTAATCATTAAAATAAAAAACAGGAAAGATTTTTTCTTTTCTTTCCTGTGAATATTTTTTATTTTACATTAGGCTTTCTGCATACCTTACAGATTCCATTGCATCTTTTCCATAGAAATCTGCATTTATCATTTTTGCATATTCTGAAGTTAAGACTGCCCCTCCTACCATAACCTTACAATAAGGTGCTTCCTTTCTTAATAATTTTATGGTTTCTTCCATTGCAGGAACAGTTGTTGTCATTAAAGCACTAAGACCAACGAGTTTTATCTTGTTCTTTACTACAGTTTCCACTATTGTTTCCGGCGAAACATCCCTACCTAAATCAATAATATTAAAACCATAATTCTCTAATAAGACTTTGACTATATTTTTACCTATGTCGTGAATATCCCCTTTAACTGTTGCTAGGACAATAGTATATTTCTTTTCTTCTTTTTGTCCTACTTTTTTTAAATATGTCTTTATATTTTCAAAAGCTTCTTTTGCCGCCTCTGCACTCATTAATAGTTGTGGCAAATACAGGGTTTTATTTTCAAAACCAACTCCTACAATATCCAAGGCCGGAACTATTTCTTCATTGATTATTTCCAAAGGTTTTTTGTCTTCTAATAGTTTATTGGAAATTATACTTGCTTCTTCTTTTAAGCCTTTTATAATTGCATCTTGTAAGCCAACTGTAGCCTGTTTATTTTTAGATTTTTCATTTTTATTAATAAGCTTACTATCTATTTCCAAGTTAGATGCAAATTCTATATAATTTTTACATTGTGGGTCATAATCCGATAAAGCATTAAATGCATAGTAGGTTTTCATCATTTCCACAGAATTAGGATTCATAATAGCAGCATCTAATCCTTTTTCCAAAGCCATGGCAAAAAATGTACCGTTTATTAAATCTCTATTTGGAAGTCCAAAGGAAATATTAGAAACTCCTAAACTTGTAATTCCATTAAATTCTTTTTTTACTTTTTCCAATGTTCCAAGTGTTACTAAAGCAGAACTTGTGTCTGCACTTATTGTCATTGCTAGAGGGTCTATTATTATATCTTTTTTATCTATTCCAAATTCTTTAGCATATGAATATATTTTTTCTACTATTTTTATTCTACCTTCTACAGTATTCGGAATGCCATTTTCATCTAAAGTTAAGGCAACAACTAGTCCACCATATTTTGCTATAAGAGGAAAAATTGCATCCATACTTTCTTTCTTACCATTTACCGAATTTACCATAGGCTTTCCATTGTAGATTCTCATGGCTTTTTCAAGGGCTTCATAGTTTGAAGTATCTATTTGTAATGGTAGATCCGTTATTGCTTGTAATTCTTTTATTGAGTCTACCATCATTTCAACTTCATCAATTTCAGGTAGGCCAACATTTACATCTAGGGCATCTACACCTAATTCTTCCTGTTTTACTGCTTCATTTAAAATATAATTAATATCATGGTTTCTTAAGGCTTCTTTAAACTTCTTTTTACCTGTAGGGTTTATTCTTTCTCCTATTAATACAGGCTTCCTACCAAATTCCACTCCATGGGTATAGGAAGAAATAAAGGAATTGTTTTTCTTAACTACTTCAACAGGTTTTAAATCCTTGGTTTTTTCTATAATCCTTCTAATATATTCCGGTGTAGTTCCACAACATCCACCAATAATCCTAGCACCATTTTTTACTATCTCCACCATAATATCGGAAAACTCCTCAGCATCTACATCATAAACAGTCTTTCCATTTTCACTGCGAGGTAGACCTGCATTAGGATTTACAATTATTGGTAGGGACGAATATTTATTGAATATTTTTACAATATCCACCATTTGAGCCGGTCCAAGACTACAATTCATTCCAATAGCATCTACTCTTAAACCTTCCAATAAAGCAATCATGGCTATTGGATCTGCACCTGTCATTAAAGTTTTATTTTCATCATACACATTTGTAACAAAAACCGGTAAATCGGAATTTTCTTTTGCTGCTAAAACTGCTGCCTTGGTTTCATAACTATCATTCATGGTTTCAATAACTATTAAGTCGACATTATTCTTTACTCCCAAGTCTACGATTTCTTTAAAGACATTAACTGCTTCTTCAAAATCCAATTCTCCCATAGGTTTTAATAATTTTCCTGTTGGTCCAATATCAAGGGCAATATAATGTTCAACATCCCTCTTTTTTGTTAATTCAAATGCCCTTCTTACATTTTTTACAGCTGCATTTATAATTTCTTCTAAAGAATAATTATTATTTTCTCCTGTAAATTTAAAGGAATTAGCGCCAAAAGTATTAGTTAAAATTATATTTGAACCAGCATCTAAATATCCCTTATGCATTTCAATAATTTTACTTGGATTCGTTAAATTCCATACTTCCGGTAATTCTCCCGGTTTTAAGCCCATTTCCTGTAAGACTGAACCTTGTGCTCCGTCAAAATACAATAATCCTTTTTTCATTTTATCCAATATATTCATATAATCTCCTATTTGTAAACTCCAATAATTGCCGATACAGATTTTGATGGTGTCATTAATAGACTATCGTTTAAAACAACACCTATCTTTTTAGTAACCTCTAAATTTTTAAAAATATCAACTTGTAAGCCTAAATCCAAATCTCCATAGCCGGGACTAAATCTTGTTTTTAAACTATTACCCTTTTCATCTTCAATTTTAGCTAGATAATCATTGAAAAAATCGCAGTAATCCTCAATAATACCTGAACCAATACCTTGAAAGGCCAAAGCTTTAACTGGAGATAAATTGGTGTATTTTTTAATTTTTCTGTCAATTCCAAATCCGATTGTAGAAACAAAAACATAAATCTCCTTACAACTTTCTAGGTTTTTATATAAATTAGTAGAATTGGTTTTTACAAAGCCTAAATCTACTTCATAATTGTCATTTAATTTTAAATCATATTTTCTATAACATGTTTTAAAAACCAAATCATTTTTTACTTCATTAAATGATTCATCTACTATTTTTAATATTTCACTGGTAACTTTGGATTTTTTCTGACCCATGTAGTGTATCATGCTTTTTTTATTTAATTTAAAATCCCCAAGTTCAGCTTTGTGTATATAAATTATATCCTTCATTAATTATTTACAATCTCCGATAAATTATTATTTATTCTTCTTGCTATTTCAGGTTTATTCATAGTATAAACATGAATTCCATTAACTCCATTTGCATATAGGTCAATAATCTGTTCAGTTGCATAGGCTATTCCAGCTTGTGCCATTGCCTTTGGATTATGTCCAAATTTATCTACTATGGTTTTAAATCTTTGAGGTAAGTGAGTTCCTGAAAGTTCAGTTATTCTTTTTATTTGTTTTGGATTTGTAACCGGCATAATTCCTGCTATTACAGGAACTGATATACCAGCATCCCTTAATTTATATAAGAAATTATACAAAATATTATTATCAAAAAACATTTGTGTAATAAAAAACTCACACCCCATATTAACCTTGTTCTTTAAAGTTTCAATATCATCAATTAAACGTTCCGATTCCACATGACCTTCAGGATAGCATGCCCCTCCTATGCAAAAATCACCGAAACTATTAATATCCTTCATTAAATCACTAGCATAATTATAATCTCTACTGCGAAACTTTTCCATATCCTCAGGTAAATCCCCTCTTAGTGCAAGAATATTTTCAATATTATTGTCTCTTAATTTTTCTAGTTGATTGATAATTGTTTCCTTATTAGATGTAACACAGGTTAAATGTGCTAAGGAAGTTACATTGTAGGCTTTTTGAATATTAGAAGCAATATCAACAGTATAGTCACTGGTTCCTCCACTAGCTCCATAGGTAACACTAATAAAACCAGGATTTAACTTTGCTATTTCCTCTGTAGCAACTTTTACCGATTCTATACCTGCACTTGTTTTTGGCGGAAAAACCTCATAAGAAATAACCTGCTTACCTTCTTTAAATAAATCTATAATTTTCATAAATACCCCCAGTAATTTTATTGAAATTCATTTACTTTATAGTAACACAGTGTTTTGTTATGAACAATTACTATTAATTTATGGTTAGATATAGTTAAAAGCAATAATTAGCAATGTAAATTTTATAATTTTTATATCATACTCTTTCTGTTATAATAAAATTAATATAAAAATTAGGAGGCATTATGAAAAAGATTAAATTTTTAGTAATATCATTATTATTAGTATTTTCACTAGTAGCTTGTTCTACTAAAACAAATACAGAAAAGGAAACTAATATTCCAACTGAAAATAATACTATTACAGTAAATATTATTTTAGAAGAAGATAAGCAAGAATTTGCTAATGAAGAAATTGAAACTACAGAGGATAAGAATCTACTTTCTTTATTAAAGGATAATTTTGAAATAGTTGAATCAGATGGATTTATTACCTCAATTAACGGTAGAGAACAAGATGAAAACGAAGGAAAGTATTGGACCTATACAGTAAATAATGAATATGCTACTACAGGAGCAGGTGAATATATATTAAAAAATAAAGATACTATAGTTTTCTCTTTAGAAAAATTTGAAAATGAGTAATAGGAAATTAACCTTCCTTTCATTATTATCAGCTGCTACTATTGCCGGAAGAATTTTCTTTCAATTTTTACCAAATATACAGCCGGTAACAACAATAATTATATTTACAGCAATATATTTTTCCTTTATTGACGCAATTCTAGTAAATACTTTGGTAATATTTATTTCTAATTTATACTTAGGCTTTGGAATTTGGACTATTTACCAAATAATTTGCTACACTGTAATTATTTTAATAGCAGTTATATTAAAAAAATTTAATAACTTTAAAAAAAGCATACTTTTACAAGCTATTTACAGCTTTTTTTCAGGTTTTATATTCGGCCTTGTTTATTCCCTTTTAATTTCATCTATGTTTAGTAATTTTAAAAGCTATTGGGTTTATTTACTTGCCGATATGCCCTTTAATCTACTTCATGCTATAGGAAATATTGTTATCTACTTAATAATTGTTCCTATCCTATTAAAAATTATAAAAAAATATTTTTATTGAAAATTTATGATTATTTGTATTAAAGTTATTATAAAGTAAAAGTTTTTATTGAAAATAGATTAATTATTTACTTTTTAGGGTAGAACCTTATTACAGTAACTAGAATAGACAAACAATTATACAAGGAGGAATACCATGAAACTTAAAGATAAAATTGCTATTGTAACTGGAGCAAGTTCAGGAATGGGAAAGGCTATTGCAACAGAATTTGCAAAAGAAGGTGCTAAGGTATACGCTGTAGCAAGAAGAGTTGAGAAACTAGATGAATTAAAGAAACAAACTGAAAGCTATGAGGGTGAAATTATTCCTGTAGGAAGGGATTTAATGGATTTAGAAGCTGCTGCCAAAGTAATAGAGGAAGTTGCTGATAAAGAAGGCAAACTAGATATTCTTGTAAATAATGCAGGTATAATGGATAATTTTGCAGGAGTTGGAAATTTTGATGATGAAGCACTTAAAAATATTTTCCAACTTAATACCTTTACTCCTTTTTATACATCAAGGGAAGCAATCAAAATTTTTGAAAAACAAGGTTTTGGAAATATAATAAACATTGCTTCTGTAGGAGGTTTAAACGGTGCCAGAGGTGGTTCAATTTACACAGCATCTAAACATGCCGTAATAGGACTTACAAAAAACACTGCCTATATTTATACTAAAAAGAATATTAGATGTAATGCTATATGTCCAGGTGGAGTTGAAACAGATATAGCCAAAGGTGCTTATATGCAAAATATCGACAAAGAATCTAGAGAAGTAATACTACCTGCTACTATGGCAACAAATCCAAGATCCGGAAAACCGGAAGAAATTGCTAAAGTTGCTGTTTTCCTAGCTTCTGATGATTCCGGCTTTATAAACGGTCAAGCAATAGCAGTTGACGCCGGATGGACAGCTTATTAAAAATAAATTATTTTTTAGAGTAGAATTTAAAAATTCTGCTCTTTTTTATGATTTTATATTAGCCCTTGACTTTCTTTGACTTTTGATGTATGATAAAGATGTAAAGGGATAGCACTTAATATGGTGTAGTGCTAAATTGAACTTTTTAAGGAGTGATTATTATGTTAAACAAAATTACACCTAGAAGATATACTGGATTAAGAAACCAATTCGATGACTTTTACGACCTAATGGATCAATTTTTTAATGAAGGTACTTTACCAACTAAATTCAACAATGAACCTTTGTTCAAGGTTGATATTCAAGATTTAGAAGATGAATATTTAGTAGAGGCAGACTTACCTGGTTATGACAAAAAAGAAATTAATATTAAACTTGACGATGGAAGATTAACAATTTCTGTAAATAAAGATGAGGAAATTGATAAATCCGATGAAAAGAAAAATTATATCCATAAAGAAAGAAAAACTTCTTCTATGAGCAGATCAATGTATTTTGACAATATAGATGAAGAAAATCTAAAAGCAAAATTAGATAATGGAGTTTTGGAAATAAAAATTCCTAAACGTAAAAATAATAACAAGACAAAAGAAATTGAAATTGATTAATATCCATGAAAATGGATTGCATCCTCCCAGAAGGCTTATTTAAGCCTTCTTTTTTTATTTTATATTAAGTAACATTTTAATATTATCTCTTTTCTGTTAATATAAATTATACGAGGAGAAAAATATGAAAACTAAAAAATATATTAACATTTCCATATTATTAATAGGTGTACTTTTTATAATAATAGGTATAAAACAAAACGATTATCAAGATACATTAATGAAAGCAATCTACATATGTTTGGAGTGTATCGGCATTGGCTAAATTAAAATTACCTATAAAAAGAAAAATATTTCAACTTTTTACTGCCTTATTATATAATTCAGATTTAGTTAATTTTACAAATCAAACAATCAACCAAAATAAAACTAAGGGATTATGTGTTCCCGGACTTAATTGTTATTCATGTCCCGGGGCAATAGCAGCCTGCCCCCTAGGTAGTTTACAATTTGCCATTACACAAATTCCTAACAAACTACCATTTTATATTGTTGGAACACTATTAATATTTGGAGGACTTTTTGGCAGATTAATTTGTGGATTTTTATGTCCTTTTGGTCTTATACAAGAATTATTATATAAAATACCAACACCAAAAATTAAAAAAAATAGTATTACTAGAAAATTATCCTATTTGAAGTATATCTTACTGGTAGTATTTATTCTTATTTTACCTGTGGTACTTTTAGCTCCGACTTTTTGTAAATATATATGTCCTGCAGGTACTTTAGAAGCCGGAATTCCTTTAGTAGTATTTGGAAATAAATTTGATAATATAGTTGGAAAATTATTTAATTGGAAAATTTTCTTATTATTGTTTATAATAATCCTAGCTGTATTTATTTATAGAGGCTTTTGTAAATTTATCTGCCCTTTAGGTGCGATTTATTCTTTTTTCAATAAATATTCTGTATTTGGAATTACAGTTAATGAAAAAAGATGTATTAACTGTAACAAATGTATTAAGGTATGTAAAATGGATGTAAAGAAGGTTAATGATCACGAATGTATTAATTGTGGTGATTGTATAAATTCTTGCCCTACTAATGCAATACATTGGAAAAAGATAAAGATTAGAGGAGAAAAGGAAATTGAAAAAAATAAAACTTAGTTTTTTACTTATTGTATCATTATTTATAATAACTTCGTGTTCAGAAAACGAGACAATGACAAGTAGCAGTTCAAATGAATCTACTGATACTTCTCAAAATATTACAGATTCTACTACAGAAACAGATGTAACTGAACCTACTTCCGATCCAAATGCTGAAGGTTTTGATATAGGTAACTTAGCACCGGACTTTGAAGTAGAATTACTTTCAGGAGAAACTGTTAAATTATCTGATTTTAAAGGTAAAGCTGTAATTTTAAACTTTTGGGCAACATGGTGTAGTCCTTGTAAAAGGGAAATGCCTGACTTGCAAAAAATTCAAGATGATTATCCAGAAGAAGTTGTAGTTCTTGGAATATCAATAGGAGAAGAAAAACCATTAGTAGAAGATTTTGTAGAAAAAAACAACTATACTTTTAAAATAGCAGCAGATGAAAATGGCAAAAACAGGCTACCCTATTTTAGCATTTCCAACTACCTTCTTTTTAGATAAAGACGGTAGGATTATTGATTCCGCTATGGCTATGAAAGATTACGATTATTTTGAAGAAAAGATTGAAGAAGCTTTAAATACCAATACCGAAATTGAAGAAGAAACTACAGAAGCAGTAGAAGCAACTTCTGTTCAGGAAAATTAAATCACTACCACCCGTTTGTGTACCGACCCCCAAAAGTTAGATCAGAAATCTAACGATTAGGAGGTCGGTTTTTCAATGGCAAAATATAGTTTCGGATTTAAACTAAAAGTAGTAAAGGAATATTTACAGGTTTGGGAAGATACAAGTATTTAACTAAAAAATATAATATTCCCGATAAAGAAACAGTTCGTGATTGGGTTAAAAAATATATGTAATTTGGTGAAGAAAGCCTATTAATAAAAAGAAAAAATAATAATAAATATACTTTAGATTTCAAATTAAATATGATAGAGTCTTACCTAACAACATAGATCACTTATATAGAACTTACTATTAAATCTGGAATAGACAATTTCTCATTAATTCCAAATTGGGTATCAAAGTTTAGAAAATTTGGAAAAGAAGACCTTGTAATACAACAAGGGAGACACTTTGAAATGAAATCTAAAAATAATAAAAACAATAGAATTTCTCAGATAAATAAAAATGATGCTGACAGAATCAAAGAACTGGAACAACAAGTTTTATCTCTGAAAGTAGAGAATGAATATTTAAAAGAATTGAGGAGATTGCATCTAAAGGAAAGACAAAAAAATAAATCATAAAAATAATACACAATCTCCGAGGATCCTTTTAATAAAAAGATATTCTTGCAGTGCTTAAATTTCCCAAATCAACATAATATGTATTGGCAAAAAAGATTTAATAGAGATAGTCTGGATAAAAAATAGAAAAAGAAATTTTAACGATAAGAGAAAAACATGAAAACTTTGGATATAGAAGAATTTATGGTGAACTTAAAAAACTAGGATTGAAGATAAATAAAAAGAAGGTACAGAGACTTGTACAAAAACTTAAACTTCAAGTAATATCATTTACTAGAAAAAGTAGAAAATATAGTTCATACAAAGGTAAAGTTGGTAAAATAGCAAAAAACAAACTAAATAGACGATTTAACACCAGTATAATTCATCAAAAAATAACCACAGACGCAACAGAATTCAAATACTATAAACGTGACAAGAATTGAAATCCTCAAATTAAAAAGTTGTATTTTGATCCATTTATTTACTTATGTAACTTGGAGATATTAAGCTATGGAATATCTGAAAGACCATCAACAGAGAATATAATGGTTTCTCTGAAAGAAACTATTAAAATAACATCTGATTGTAAGTATAGAAGAACATTTCATTCAGACCAAGGTTGGGCATATCAGATGAAAGCCTATGTAAAAAAGCTGAAGGAAAATGGAATAATACAAAGCATGTCTAGAAAAGATAATTATCTGGATAATTCTCCTATGGAAAATTTCTTTGGAATAATGAAGCAAGAAATGTTCTATGGAGAAAAATTTGAATCAGCAGATAAATTGATTAAAGAAATAAAAGAATATATTAGATGGTATAATGAAGATAGGATTAAAAAAAATTTAAACGGACCGTCACCTGTAAAATACAGATTACAATCCGTCTAATTAAATATTATTTTTGTCTGTGTTTATGGGTTCACAACAATTGCTGATTTTTTTTTAGTTCTACAATTTATGGTGTTGGTGAAAGAAAATTAAAAACTTCTAGCTTTTCATCAACACTAATTAAAAAAACTATTTAAACTCTTAGCTTATCCAAGTAGTTTTTCATACACATTTTTTGTAAACTTATTATAATTAATATAATATTAGTAAATTTTTATTCAATAAATATTTTATTCTTTTCCTAAAGCTTCAGGGGATCGGGATTTAGATTTTGCTCCTACTAAAACAATTAATGTAACAATGTACGGGAGCATCTCTATAAATTGATTTGGTATTTTAAAATCTGTCAAGTAAAATCTGAAGGCTTGTGCTATAGAAAATATCAAGCTCGCTATTAACGACCCAATTGGATTCCATCCTCCAAATATATTGGCTGCCATCCCCATAAAACCACGACCCGCAACCATATCTTTAACAAAAATATCATTTAGCGATATTGATAAATAAGATCCTGCTATTCCTGCTATCATACCACTAATTATAACTGACCAATATTTATATTTAGCAACATTTATACCAGCTGTTTCAACAGATTTTGGAAAATCCCCTATTCCTCTATATCTTAATCCTATTTTTGTTTTATAAATAATAATAAACGCTACTATACCTATAATAATTGTAAGATACAGGTGAATAGACTGATTATCAAACAAAACTCCTATAATTGGTATTTTGTTTAGTATTGGTATAGTAACAGAAGGAAGTACTTTTACACTTACACTCATACCTTCATTATTCCATATCATTTTTAATAAAACTGCTGTTAATCCACTTGCAAATAGATTTATTCCTACTCCCATTACTGATTGATGAGCTTTAAGTTTTATGCAAAAAAATGCATGTAGTAACCCCATCATAGCTCCTACAAACATTGCTAGTAATAAACCAACAAATGGGTTGTTGAAAAAATAACTACCAGCTGCTCCAGCAAAAGCTCCCATTAACATCATACCTTCCAGCCCTAAGTTAATCATTCCCCCACGTTCTGATATTGTTCCAGCTAAAGCTGCTAGTGCAATAGGTACAAAAACTTGAAGAACAATAATTAAGAAATCTTCAATAATAACCATTATATATTCACCCGCTTTCCAGTCTTAATCAAACTAAATAATTTAGGTGCAGCAACAAAAATAATTACTAAACTTTGTATTACTATTGTAATATTAGTTGAAATTGAAGTTGTCATAGACATATACATCGAACCAGCGTTTAACATACCAAAAAGCAAAGCAGTAAAAATAATTGCTATTGGATGATTTCTACCTAATATAGAAACTGCAATTCCTGTAAATCCATAAGATGGAGAAAAACTTTCTCTAAATCTACCTATATTTCCACTAATTTCCGTTATACCAGCCAATGAAGACATGGCACCACAAATAAACATAGTTAAAATAATTATAAATGTTACATTTATTCCTGCCGCCTCTGCTGCTGTTCTATTCTTACCAACAGTTCTAATTTTATATCCTATATTTGTCTTCCATAAAAAAATATAGATCAAAACAATGGTTATTAGTGCAATGACTATTGTATTTCCTAGTAGACTATCCGAAGTATATCTATTTATTTGTGCAGATGCTGGAATCGGATTAGTATGTGCTTCCATTCCTTCTCCTTTGAAAGGTCCATTGACTAAATAAGATGTAAAGAGAGTAGCTATATAGTTTAACATAATACATACTATTACCTCATTAATTCCTTTTTTCGCCTTTAATAACCCCGGTATCGCTCCCCATAAACCACCACACAACATTCCAATAAAAAATCCAATAGGTAGCATTATTATTTTAGGTAAATTAGGAAATAGTAATGTAAATATTACAAATCCCATCGCTCCTATATACAACTGTCCTTCCGCTCCTATATTTAACATACCTCCTTGTTGACCAACAGCAACTGCCAATCCTGTAAACATCAAGGGAATGCTCATAGCAATCGTATTAAAAATAGCACGTTGATCTCCAAATGCACCTTTAAATAATGCCGAAAAAGCTTTTATTGGAGAATAATCCATGAAATAAATTATAAATGAACCAACAAGAAAAGCTAATAAAATTGCTAAGAAAGAACTAAGTATGTCCTGTAAAGGTAGTTTTTTAAAAAATATTTTTATTGAATTATTTTTCTTTTTATTTTCCATCACTATTTTCTCCTCTTACCTTTTCTAAATCTTCTCCAGCCATAAGTAAACCTATGTTTTCCCTTGATAAGACTCCATTTGCAATTTTCGCTTTAAACTTTCCTTCATATAAAACAGCAATAGTATCACTTAAGTTCATCACTTCTGAAAGTTCTGCAGATATTAATAATATCGCTTTACCTTCTCTTTTTAAATCCATTAAAGTTTTATGTACAAATTCAATCGCACCAATATCAAGTCCTCTGACAGGCTGAGCTGCAATAATTAAACTAGGATTCATTCCAACTTCTCTACTAAGTATTGTCTTCTGCTGATTACCTCCTGATAATTGTCCTATTTTATCTTTAGATGATAAGGCTTTTATTCTAAATAGATTTATCATTTTTTCTGAATGTTCAATTAGTTTATCCATCTTTATAAATAATTTTTTAACAAATTTATCATTGTCTTGATAACCTAACAGATAATTTTCTGTTAATGAGAAATCCTCTACCATCCCTCTTTTATGTCTATCTGATGGAATGTATCCTATTCCCATATTTTTTCTATTTTTAACATCAAATTTAGATATATTTTTTGATAAAAATTCAATCTTTGCATCAGGATTAGCTTCTCGCAATCCAACTATAAATTCCTCTAGTTCAAGCTGTCCATTGCCCTCAACACCTGCAATCCCAAAAATTTCTCCTTCTCTAATAGAAAAACTAACTTTACCTTCCTTACCTTTCAATAGTTGAAGATTTTCAATGGATAAGACTTCTTTACCAAATTCTATATCTTCATTATTCATTACTGACTCTATAGTTCTTCCAACCATATATTCTGCTAAAATCATTGGATTAACTTCTTTAGTCTCAACTGTAGCTATGTTTTTTCCCTTTCTTAAAATAGTAACTCGATCTGCAATTTCCATAGTTTCATTTAATTTATGAGTAATGAAAATAATAGTTTTTCCATCGGATTTTAGCAAATATAAAATTTTAAATAACTCTTCAACTTCTTGAGGAGTTAAAACTGCTGTTGGTTCATCAAGAATAATTATATCCGCGCCACGATAAAGAGTTTTTATAATTTCAACTCTTTGTTTAGTTCCTACTGAAAGATTTTCTACTTTTTCATCTACATCTATTTGGAAGTTATATTTTTCTATTAGATCGATTATAATTCGTCTAGAATCTTCATAATCAATAAAGAAAGATCCTCGCTCTTTTCCCAATATTATATTTTCAAGTACTGTCATTCTTTCAATTAGCATAAAGTGTTGATGTACCATACCAACTCCTTTATGAAAAGCATCCTTGGGATTTTGAATTTCACTTTTTTCTCCATTAATTAATATTTCTCCACTATCTGGATGATATAGACCAAACAGAATATTCATAAGTGTGGTTTTTCCTGTACCATTTTCTCCTAATAAACAGTGGACTTCATTTTTAAAAACTTTGAAAGTAATATCTTCATTTGCCACTACTTGTCCAAATGTTTTAGTTATATTTTTCATTTCAATAGCATATTTCACTTAAGTCCCCCCCTAATAATCAAGGAAGATAATTTATCTTCCTTGATTAAAATAAATTATTAAATAATTATTTGGAATAGCTATTATCATTTACAAAAGAAGATACTTCATCAAGAGTTTCAGGAACAATTATTTCACCTGATATTATTTGTTCTTTAATTTTCTCTACTTGATCTATAATTTCCTGAGAAGTTTCTATATTACTATCCTCAACAGTATATCCTACACCATTTTCTTTTAATCCTAAGTAATGTACCCCTGCTTGAAAATCATCCTCCATAACTTCTTTAATACATCTATAAGCTGATTCATCCGCTTTTTTTAGCATACTTGCCATTATAGTATCTGGGTCAATACTATTTTGGTTTGTATTTACTCCTACCGCTAATATACCTTGCTCTTTTGCAGATTGAAAAACGCCTAAACCTGAAGCTCCTGCAGCATGATAAACTACTTTTGCCCCTTTTTGTTCCATAGTATTTGTAATTACTTTAGCCGTTGATGGATCTTGAAAACCCCCAACATAATCAGCCAAAACTTTATTATCTTTATTTATATAACGAACTCCTGATTCATATCCTGCTAAAAACTTGTTTATTAATGGATTATTTACACCACCAACAAATCCAAAAATATTACTTCCTTCTACTGAATCTGCGGATAACGCTACCAAAGTTCCTATTAAAAATGATGCTTCTTCCTCTTTAGAAACATAACTGGCCACATTAGGAAGATCTAAATCTGCATCTATCATAGCAAATTTTTGTTCCGGATACTTACCTGCAATTTTTTCTACTACATCTGATTGTTCTTGCCCTACAGCAATTATTAAATCAAAATCTCCACTACTTGCCATAGTTTCTTGAGCATTTTCCTGATCAGAACTTGTATCTGGTTCAACTTCAGTAAAAGTTATAGACAGATCTTTTTCAGCACGTTTTAAACCTGTTTGAACAACATCATTAAAAGAATTTCCTCCTAATTTTGCTTTTGTATAAATAACCCCTATATTTCCTTTAACTTCATTTGTTTTCTTATCTTCTTTTTTATCATTTCCAGAACAACCCACCAATAAAGTAATCATTATTATACTTAAACATATTAAAAATCTTTTTTTCATTGTTTTATTCCTCTTTCTAATTTAAAATTTTGAATTTTTATCACTTTTAATGATTTGACGCATTCCTTCTATACCAGCTCTAATAACATAATCCTCTAAATCGTAACTGTCTCCTGGCTCTTGACCCTCAAAACTTTTTGCATTAGTTGCACTTACTAGCATACTAGCAGTACGAATTCCTAAAGCAGCACCTACCGCAAATAATATCGAGCACTCCATACTCGTTGTAGTTGCCCCACCTCTTATATATTCATCCCATTTTCTTATTAATGTATTAGAAACAGGACTTCTTTCTGGATTGGTTTGAGAATAGAAAGAATCTTTAGTAATACTAACATCTGTATGATATTTTATTTTTTGTGAATCTAACGAATTTGTTAATATTTTTAATATTTCAAAGTTTGGTACTGCAGGAAACTCAACGGGTAAATAATGACTACTTGTTCCTTCCATTTTTACTGCACCAGATGGTACAACAATATCACCTTTTTTTACTTTAGGACTCATTGAAGCACAAGTCCCTATTCTAATCATAGTATCAACACCTATTGCACTTAATTCTTCAATTGCTATTGCTGCAGAAGGTCCACCAATCCCTGTACTAGTAACCGCAACCAATTCTCCATCTAAAGTTCCTATAAACGTTCTATATTCTCGATTAAATGCAATTTCCTTAGCATTATCAAAATATTTCGCAATTTTTTCTGTTCTTTCTGGACTTCCTGGAAGAAAAACATACTTTCCAACTTCACCTTTTTTTATTCCAATATGCATCATTTTTTTATTATCCATTTTTTACCTCTTTTTTAAAATCATTTTTATTTATAACTCTCTACATTACTAAATCTCTTTTTATCCATATAAGATTTGTAAAGCTGAACTTGTACCAAGACGTTGACATCCAATCTCTATGAAAGATACTAAATCACTTTTTGTTTTAATCCCACCAGATGCTTTTATTTTCACATTTGGACCAATATGATTTTTTAATAATATGATATCTTTAATTGTAGCCCCCGCTGTTCCAAACCCAGTAGAAGTTTTAATATAATCCGCTCCACCATCTGTAACACATTTACACAATTGAATTTTTTCATTTTCTTCTAAATAGCATGTTTCAATAATTACCTTTAATATTTTACTCCCTACCGCTTCTTTCATCTTAGTTATTTCATATGTAATCTTGTCGTAATCCCTATTTTTCACATCTCCTATATTAATAACCATATCCAATTCTTCAGCACCTTTTAATATTGCATTTTTTGCTGAGAAAACTTTTGTTTCCAAATTATCATAACCTAATGGAAAACCTAATACAGTACATATGACGATATCGTTTCCATAATCTTTAGCTGCCTTTTCAACATATGTTGGCGGAATACAAGCACTAGCCATATTATAATCTCTAGTTTCCTCACATATCTTTTTTATTTGTTCCCAAGTTGAAACTGCTTTTAAAAGAGTATGATCCACATATTTTAAAATTTCATTATTCTTCATATTACCTCCTATTTTTATTATTTTATCATATTAACACCATTATGATAATTTGTCAACATTTTTTGTTTTTTTATTTACATAATGCTATTTAAATGTTATTATATATAACAAACATATAAATATTTACTATAATTAAAATAATGGAAGTGAATAATTTGGGCAAAAAAGAAGAAAGGTTAATGGCTTTTATAGATATTTTAAAAATTAAAAATTATATACCTATTCGAGATCTAGCTAATATGTTAAAAGTATCTGAAATGACTATTAGACGTGATTTGAAAATTTTAGAAAGTCAAAATATAGTAAAGAATATAGATGGTGTTATTATTTATGATCCAATGGATTCTTCTTTAAGAGAAGAATCCCAATACGATTTCAATGCTGAATTAGATAAACAATTTAAGAAAAAATCCAATATAGGAAAATATGCCGCTTCTTTAATAGAAGATGGGGACATAATAATGATTGATACAGGAACAACTACTCAACATATTATCTCAAATATAAATCCAAGTATTAATATTACTGCCTTAAGTTATAATATCAACATCTTAACTGAACTAAGAAAAAATCCAAATATAAAAAATCCAAATATAAAGATATTATTTGCAGGTGGATATTACTATCCTAACACTCAAATGTTTGCTAGTGTACAGGGAGTAAAATTCATTGAAGGAATAAGAGCTACAAAAGCCTTTCTTTCAGCTGCTGGTGTTCATGAGGAATTAGGCTTAACCTGTAGAAACTCCTATGAAGTGGCTACAAAAAAAGCAGTAATAAATAGTTCCATAAAAAGAATTCTACTTGTTGACTCTACTAAATTTGGAGTTATTAGATCGGAATATTTTTGTGATCTTGATGATATTGATGAAATAGTGACAGATTCTAAAATTTCAGAAGAATGGAAAAATTTGTTAAAAGAAAAAAATATAAAGTTACATATATGTAATTAATAACGGAGGAAAATATGTTTAATAGAATACATGTATTGGTAATGGATTCCGTCGGTATTGGAGAAGCACCTGACGCTGCTAATTTTCAAGATGAAGGTTCCAATACTCTTGGAAATATAGCTAAAACTGTTAATTTAAAAATCCCTAATCTTGAAAAAATGGGAATTGGAGGAATAACCCCACTAAAGAATGTTAAAAATATCACTTCGCCAAAATGTTACGCTGGAAAATTAACTGAAATTTCATCAGGAAAAGATACAATGACTGGACATTGGGAATTAATGGGACTACTAACCTCAACACCTTTTCCTACATATCCAAATGGATTTAATACAGAATTATTAAATAAAATTTCCAATTATTCTAAACGCTCCATTGTATGTAATAAACCATATAGTGGAACTAAGGTATTAGAAGACTATGGTGAAGAACAAATGGAAACCGGCGCTTTAATAGTATATACATCAGCTGATCCTGTCTTACAAATAGCAGCCCACGAAGAAATAATTCCCCTAGAAGAACTTTATGATATTTGTCAATATACAAGATCCATAACACTAGAAGAACCTAATTTAATTGGACGAATAATAGCTAGACCCTATATTGGAACACCTGGTAATTTTATAAGGACTTCCAATAGACATGATTACGCTGTTTCCCCTCATGGTAAAACTGTACTGGATACCCTCAAAGAAAATGGATTTGATGTTTACGCTATAGGAAAAATAAATGATATTTTTAATGGACAAGGTATTACTAAATCCACTCCAAGCACAAGTAATATGGATGGAGTAGATAAATTTATAGAAACATTGAAAATTAAATTTACAGGAATTACTTTTACAAATTTAGTAGATTTTGATTCAATGTATGGTCATCGTAGAAATCCTGAAGGATATGCAAAAGCTCTTGAGGAATTTGATTCCCGCTTACCTGAGATCATTAGCAATCTGACAGATGACGATCTTTTTATTGTAACTGCTGACCATGGTAACGACCCTACATTTAAAGGAACAGACCATACAAGAGAATATGTCCCTTTTATAGCTTATTCACCTAAATTTAATAATGGTGAAATTTTACCAGTAGGAAATTTTTCTGACATTGCAACAATTATCTCCAACAACTTTAAATTAAACGACAATTTTACAAATTATGAAAATACTATTTACAATCATTTATTTTCAAGTTAATATTAAAAAACAAAAAATCAGCAAAATTGCTGATTTTTTTAATTCTCTTTTGCAGATTGCAATTCGTACATTTTCTTATAAACACCATTTAAACTAATTAGTTTATCATGGGAGCCTTGCTCTATTATTCTACCCTTATCCAATACAACTATATTATCTGCATTTTTTATTGTTGATAGTCTATGGGCAATTAAGAATGTTGTTCTTCCTTTTTTTAGCTCCTCTATTCCCTTTTGAATAATAGTTTCTGTTTCACTGTCAATATTTGCAGTGGCTTCATCCAAAACAAGTATTGAAGGATTTTTTGCCAAAGCTCTCGCAAAGGAAATAAGCTGTCTTTCCCCTGCTGAAAAGGAATTCCCATCTTCCTTTACTTCTGTATAAATCCCCTTTGGATGTCTATCCAATATAATTTTTCCTCCAACTTTCATTAAGGCATTTAAGGCATCTTCTTCTGTCATTTTATCATCATTTAAGTTTATATTACTAAATATTGTTCCTGTAAATAGAAATGGGTCCTGTAAAACTATTGCAATATTTCTTCTTAAATCCTCTTGATTAAGTTGAGAAATATCTACACCATCAATTAAGATTTTTCCTTTTTGTGTATTGTAGAAATTTAAAAGCAAATTCATCATAGTGCTTTTACCGGAGCCGGTATGTCCAACAAAAGCTATGGTCTCTCCAGGTTTTACTTTAATATTAATATCCTTTAATACATATTCTTCATCTTTATAGTAAAATGAAACATCCTTAAATTCTATATCTCCACTAATATTTTCTAATTTTTCTTTTCTTTCAGGAATTATTTCAATTTGTAATAATTCAAATATATGATCTGCTGCTCCGTAGGATGTTTCTAAATTTCCTATTCTTTGAATAGCATTATTTAAATTTGCAAATATTTTTGTAAAATAGTCTACAAATAAATATATTATTCCAATATTTACAGCAAATGCTCCTGTAATAGAACCATAACCAAAATAAAGTAAAACCCCACCTAGTGTTAAATATTGTAATGTTTGGGTTGCATTAAATGAATTATAGGCATAAAGCTTTGTTAAATTTAACATGTTTTTATATATTTTATTATTTACTCCAGTAAATTCATCAAGTATTTTATCTTCTTGATTAAAAGACTGAATTATTTCCATTCCCTGTATGTTTTCATTTAAATTTGCATTTAAATCACTTAAAAGCCTTCTACCTTTTTTATTAATAGATGAAGCCTTATTAATAAAATCCTTAAATAAAAGATAAACTATTGGTAGTATTATTAAAGTTGATAATGTAAATTTAAAATCCAGTGAAAATAAGGCAATATATAAAACTAAAATATATACACCACAAGTTATTAAATCACTTAATACAATTTGGAACAAAACCTTAACTGCCTTAGTGTCGTTTGTAATTCTTGAAACTACTTTTCCGGCAGGTAATTCATCGAAATATGAAATTGGTAATTTTTGCACATGTTTATATACATCTCTTTGCATAAAAAGAGCAATTTTATTTGCAGCTTTTTTCCAAAAAATATCTACTAAAATACTTAGTAACTCCTCCAAATATTAACAATAAAAAATAAAATGCAACAAGAAAAGAAAAAACTCTTATAGATTTTGCACCTATCCCTTGGGCTATTTCCCTATTTAATATTCTGGAAATTATAAGTGGACCACCTAAATCCGCTAAAAGAGTAAATAAGGTAAAAAGCATACCTATGGAAAGATTTTTAATTTGTAATAATGTATAATTTGATAATTTATTTATGACAAATTTACGCTTTTTCTTTGATTTTATCCTGTTTATTTTTAAATTATTCTCCATTTTCTTCACCTTTTAACTGTTGGTGTATAAACTGCTCCCTATACCAACCATCTTTCATAAATAACTCTTCATGGGTTCCTTGCTCTATTATTTTCCCGTTATCTAAAACAATAATTAAATCCGCGTGTTGAACTGCTGAAAGTCTGTGAGCAGTTATAATATTTGTTTTATTTTTCCTATATTCCTTTAAGTTTTTCAAAATCTTTTGTTCCGTATTTGCATCAACAGCTGACAAACTATCATCTAAAATAAGAATTTCCGGCTCTTTAATTAATGCTCTTGCTATTGATATCCTTTGTTTTTGTCCTCCGGAAAGAGAAACTCCCCTTTCTCCGGCCATTGTATTAAGTCCTTGGGGCAGTTGTGACAAATCCTTTTTAAAATCTGCTAACTCAACAACTTTTTCTACATCTTCATGGGTCTTAGAACTGTCGGAAAATTTTATATTATCCTCTATGGTTTTAGAAAATACAATATGTCTTTGAGGAACATAGCCTATTTTTTCCCGTAAACTTCTGGTATTTAAATCTTCAATGTAATTTTTACCAACTTTTAAACTTTTTTCTTTAAGGTTATACATTTTTAAGAGCTGTTTTACTAAAGTTGTTTTTCCTGAACCGGTTTTCCCAACAACTCCTAAGGATTGTCCATTTTTTAAAACAAAGCTAATATTATCTAAAACCTTATATTTAGATGTAGGATAATAGAAATCCAAATTATTAAATTCTATATTTCCCTTTCCTTCATATATAATTGCATTTTCATTATCTATTAAATCCTCTTTATAATTTAAAACCTCATTTATCCTATCCATTGATGCACTTGCTTGCTCTGCTATTGTCGCAAAATCACCTAAGGCAAACATTGGCCAAACTAACATATTTATATAAAGAGTAGCTGAGACTAAGTTTCCTATTGTAAGGTCATTAACCCCTATTAAATAAGTCCCATAAATTATTGTAATTACCATACTAAGTCCTGGAATAACCCTACTAATAAATCCATAAATACTTGCAACCTTTACAAGATTCATATTTTTTTCATAATAATCTAAACATTCCTCTTCAAATTCCTTTGTTTGACTTTTCTCTAAGGTATAACTTCTTACTACTCTTACACCGGAAATATTTTCTAGGACTATATCGTTTAATCGGTCAAAACTTCTTTGTACTTGTTCAAATCTTGCATATAATATTGTTTCAATTTTTTTAGTAGCATAAAAAAGTAAAGGTAGTGGCAAGATTGAAACAATAGTTAGTTTAAAACTAACAGAAAATGCCATTACAATTAAAATTGCTAAAGGATAGAGTGTAGCATCTGAAAAAGCCATCATTCCATAGCCGGCAAACTCAGAAATCATACTTACATCATTTGTCGCTTTTCCCATTAAAGAACCGGTTGTATTTTTTTCAAAGAATTTTGGACTTTGTCTTAAATATTTTTTCATAAGTCTAAATCTAGTTACTCTTTCTATTTCGTCAGATGCTTTAAAAATATAATAGGACCAAATATAGTTAGAACCATAATGTACCAAAACTACAACAACTAAAATAGCAACTAAAGTATATAATTTTTCTAAAGTTAAAGTTTTACTGCTAATGTCATCTAAAATAATCCCTAATAATCTTGGAGGAATTATTATTAATATATTTGAAATTATCATAGTTATTAAAACTAAAATATAATATTTTTTATAATACTTTATAAACCAAGATAGTTTATTAAAAATCTTAAACATAAATCACCTCAATATAATTATTTGCACACAAAAAACACACCCAAATACTTAGGTGTGCTTCTAAAGTAAATGGAGACAGTCCTCTCCATTAATATTCAGTAAAAAATTTAATAATTAAATTTAATGATTTATGGAGAGGTATTTAAATTCATTTGTAAAAAAACTATTATTTCCCATCGTTCTAACTCTATTATTATTTGTAATAATCATTTTGCTTAAATTAATCATTTTTTTACCTCTCTTTCTTTAATATTTACTAATTCAATGTAACATAGTGAAAATATATTGTCAAGAAAACTATAAATATATTGCATAAATATGTAAAGTATATGAATATTGTTATACTTTAAAGATTATTTTTATATAATTTTTAAAATAAACAAAAGCTTTTTATCTTTTATTCACTTCTTTTATCCTAAATCTTTTTAAATGTTAAAACACTTCCTGGATTGTGTTTAATAACTAAAAAAATTTACTTAAATTAAAAGATTTATCAACATTTTAAAAACCCCCAAATCCTTGTCCGGACTTAGGGGTTCAGTTCATTTTCCAAGCTGTTCTTATAATTTATCTATTCTTTTCATCTAAGGCTTCCTTTAAAGTATGCCATGCCAGTACTGCACATTTTACCCTTGCCGGCATTGTAGAAATATTTTTAAACACTACTGCTTCTTCTAATTCTTCTTCAAGAAGCTCCTCATCTGTAACTTCTCCTCTTATCATATTTAAAAATAAATCCAGTTTTTTATAAGCCTCTTCTACTGTTTTTCCTTTTATATCATCTATCATAATCGAAGTAGATGCTTGGCTTATTGCACAACCTATTCCTGTATAAGCCGCATCTTTTACAATCCCATCTTCTATATTTAATCTTAGAGTAATATCGTCACCGCAGCTAGGATTATGACCTCTTTCCTCCATAGTGTAGGGATTTAATTCCCTCTTATTTCTAGTGTCTTGGTTATGTTCCAGTATTACTTCAGAATATAGTTGATTAAGCTCCATATCCCATAACCCCCCTAACCGTCTTTAATTTTTCTATAAAATATTTTGCTTCGTCAATATCGTTATAAAAATATGGACTAATTCTATTTGATGCCGGTATTCCCAAATATTTCCCTAAAGGTTGGGCACAATGATGACCTGACCTTATGGCTATTCCATAGGAGTCCATTATTGTTGCAACATCATGAGGATGAACACCATCTATAGTAAAGGCTATTACTCCATATTTTTCTTTATAATCCTTACTGCCTATTATATTTACTTCCGGAATTTTAATCATTTCCTCTAGTAAATACCTCATTAGTATTCTATTATTTTCCTCTATAAAGTCATATCCTACTTTATTTATATATTCTATGGCAGCTCTTAAGGAAACAGCTCCCTCTACATTTTGTGTACCTGCCTCAAATTTAAATGGCAATTCTGCAAATGTTGTGGTTTGTTCTTCAACATATTCAATCATATCACCACCTAGAATAAATGGTTCCATACTTTTAAGAATATCTCTTTTACCGTATAAAACTCCAATTCCTAAGGATGACAGCATCTTATGACCTGAAAATGTATAGAAATCACATCCAATTTCTTGAACATCTACCTTTACATGAGGAACTCCTTGAGCTCCATCAACTATTGTTATAGCTCCTACTTCTTTTGCCCTTTTTATTAGTTCTTCAACAGGTAATTTCATTCCTAAAACATTACTTATATGAGAAAAGGAAACTATTTTTGTATTCTCATCTATTTTTTTATAGTCCTCTTCTAATAATTTTCCAGTTTCCTTATTAATGTAAATATATTCTACTATAGCTCCTGTTTTTTTAGCCACTCTTTGCCAAGGAACAATATTGGAATGATGTTCTGCTATTGTTAAAACTATTTTATCGCCTTTTTTTAATCTAGGCTCTGCAAAAGATCTTGCAATTAAATTTATAGATTCACTACCGTTTTTAGTATAAATAATATTTTCTACATCTTCTGCATTTATAAATTTTCTTACTCTTTCTTTTGATTTTTCATAGTCCTCTGTAGCCTTTACAGATAATATATGTGCTGATCTATGGGGATTACCATTTGAATTCGTATTATATTCATAAACAGCATCTAATACTGTCTTAGGTTTTTGAGAAGTTGCTGCATTATCAAAATAAATTAATTTTTTCCCATTAAAATCTTTATTTAATATAGGAAAATCCTTCTTATATTTATTCATAACTCCTCCTAGACTTTTTCAAGTTTTTTGTCTAAGGTATCAATAACGAAATCCCTTAATTCCATATTTTTAATTTCATCGATTATTGGTCTAAAGGAACCCTCTACTATCATTTTTTTAGCTTCTTTTTCAGAAAAACCCCTACTCATTATATAGAAAAGAATATTTTCATCAACCTGTCCTGCACTTGCTGCATGGTTGCCTATTACATCATCTTCTCCTGCAAGAAGAATGGGAATAGCAAAGGATTTAACCTTGTCATTTAAAAGAATTACTTTTTCCTCTTCATCACCGGTTGATTGGGAACTTCCCTTTATAAAATCCAAAGTGCCTCTAAAATATTTTTTAGCCTGGTCTTTTAATGCTCCTTTTACTATAAAATCACCATTGGCATTTTTACCATAAAATCTAATATTATTATAAATATCAGTTAGTGACTTTCCTTCCCCAATATAAATTGTTTTTAAATCCGCCTTACTATTATCTCCAATTAAATCTGTAACAAAATGATAGAGACTTTCTTCCCCACCAAGATTTACTGTTAAATACTTTACTTCTCCATTTTCTTCAACTTGACTATATCTATGTTCAATGTGTCTAATTTCACCTTGTCTTTGAACCTTTACTATATTAATTTTAGAATTTTTTTCTGCCTTAATTCTTGTTAAAACATTAGTGTAGGCATTTTTATAATCTCCACTATAATCCATTGTTATTTGAATATTGGAATTTTCTTTACCATAAATGGAAATATCGCCTATTAAAACCGGATTAGCTTCGTTGGTTTTTAAATCTAGGTAAATGTCTAAATTTTCACCACTTTTAGCAAAAATATATTTCTTATAATTAGCAATTTCTAAAACTTCTTCTAAGGACTCTTTACTAGCCCCTACAAAATCATCTTTTATCTTAATTTCTTCTGCCATTGGAATATCAGAAACATTGTCCTTTCCGACTTTTACAGTGTTATAATTATATTCTGTTTTATTTATATTTAAATCATCTAGTAAAATATGATTAGCTTTTGTCCACCTAAAGGTTGTTACCGGAAGTTCATTATATATTGTCATATTATCCTCCTAACCTATTGTCCCTTTTAACTCAAGATTTATTAAGTTGTTCATTTCAACAGAGTATTCTAAAGGTAGTTCCTTAGAAATCGGCTCGGCAAATCCTCTAACTACCATGGATTTTGCTTCGTCTTCACTAATACCCCTGCTCATTAGGTAAAAGATTGTTTCATCGGAAATTCTACCTATTGTAGCCTCATGACCAATATCTACATCATCATTTTCTATAATAATAACCGGTACAGTGTCTGAGCGGGATTCATTATCTAGCATTAGTGATTCACAATTAGTAGTTGCCTTTGCCCCTCTTGCCTCCGGTGTAATTTTTAATAAACCTCTGTAGGTAGCAATACCACCTGATTTTGAAATTGATTTTGAGTTTACATTAGAACTTGTATTTGGAGCAGCCATAACAACTTTTGTTCCGGTATCTAAGTTTTGTCCTTCACCTGCAAAAGTAATACCTGTAAATTCAGATTTTGACCCTTCACCTCTTAAAATACTCATTGGATACAAATAGGAAACCTTTGAACCAAAAGAACCGCTTACCCATTCAATTGTTCCATTTTTATCGACTAAGGCCCTTTTAGTATTTAAATTAAACATATTTTTTGACCAATTTTCTATAGTGGAATATCTTAAATAGGCATCTTCTTTTACATGAAGTTCTACACAGCCTGCATGTAAATTATTTACATTGTATTTAGGTGCAGAACAACCTTCTATAAAATGAACAGACGCTCCCTTTTCTACTATAATTAAGGTATGTTCAAATTGTCCTGTACCCGGCGCATTTTGTCTGAAATAGGATTGAATTGGAATATCTACATGAACTCCTTCCGGAACATATACAAAAGAACCACCTGACCAAACAGCTCCATGTAAGGCTGCAAATTTATGATCTGTTGGTGGAACAAGCTTCATAAAATATTCCCTAATAATATCTTCATGTTCTCTTACAGCTGTTTCAAAATCCGTATAAATAACACCTTTTTTTATTAAATTTTCCTGAATACTATGGTAAACTACCTCAGAATCATATTGAGCTCCAACTCCTGCTAAAGATTTTTGGTCTGCTTCTACAATTCCCAAACTATCAAAAGTATTTTTTATGTCATCCGGTACATCATCCCAAGAATAATTTAAACCGGATTTAGGTTTAACATAAGTTACAATATTGTCCATATCCAGTTCTGAAATATCGGCACCCCATGTTGGAATGTCCAATTTGTTATAAATTTCTAAAGATTTTAAACGAAAGTCAAGCATCCATTCCGGTTCATTTTTTTGAGCTGAAATCTCCCTAATAATTTCAGGAGTTAATCCAGCATTAGTTTTATAATCATAGGTAAATTCATTTTTAATGTCATAAATTTCCCTGTCTATATTTTCAACTTGAGTTTTTTCAATTTGTGCCATTATTCCACTTCCTTTTTATAAGCATCGAATCCGTTTTTCTCAATATCCAATGCTAAAGACATATCCCCTGACTTTACAATTTCCCCATCAACAAATACATGAACAAAATCAGGTTTAATTTTTTCAAGCAGTTTTATTTGGTGGGTAATAATTACAATAGCATTTTCTTCACTGTGAAAATCATTTATACCTTGGGAAACTATTCTTATTGCATCAACGTCAAGTCCAGAATCTGTCTCGTCTAAAAATGCTAAGGTAGGATTTAAAATAGACATTTGTAAAATTTCATTTTTCTTTCTTTCGCCACCACTAAATCCAACATTTAAATATCTACTTGCATAATCAGGGTTCATTTCAAGTTTTCCCATACTGGATTTTAGCTCCCTTTTAAAGGGCATAACCCTTTGGGTTTCACCTGTAACTGCAGTTTTTGCAGTTTTAAGGAAATTCTCTACAGTTATACCAGGAACTTCAATAGGCGCTTGAAATGACATAAATATTCCTTCCCTTGCCCTTTCATCTACTGCCAAATCATTTATTAATTTATCTTTAAAATAAATTTCGCCTTCAGAAATATCATATATGGGATTTCCCATAATTGCATTGGCAAAAGTAGTTTTACCGGCTCCATTTGGTCCCATAAAAACATGAATTTCTCCAGAATTAATTCTTAAATCTATGCCTTTTAAAATTACTTTATCTTCAACTTGAACTTTCAAGTTCTTAACATTTAATATTTCTTTCACTTCTTCCTCCTATTTTATATCCTATACAATCTATAGGTTATCTTAACGAAAACAATTCCGAGTATTTTAGTAGGCTATTGAGATAAAAAATATAAGTCTATAAAACACCCAGTAACTTATTATATAATATTTTTTAAAATTGTTAAATAGCTAAACAAAAAAACCAAGTCTAACAATAAACTTAGTTTTTTGAATTATTATTATTTCTTTTTAAAGGGTTTACAACTTTTTTCTTTATATCTGAAATAGTTTCATTAAATTCTTCCTTATACTCTTTTTTGTATTCTTCAATACCCTTATTAAACTCCTTACTCTTTTTAGGTAATTCCTCTTTAACGAGCTTATCAAATTCCCTTTCTCTTTTACTAAATCTTGATAGTATGTAGGAAATTAAAGTCAAGGAAACTATCAACTTTGAAAAAGTAAGTATATTTAATTTTTCTAATTGTCTTAAAACTGCTCCCGGGGAATTGTCAAAAGTTTCTATAATTAAAGAAGCAAGCAAAATTAAATACGATAAAATAAAAACTAACAATAATGACTCAAATAAGCTCCTATCCAAAGCGTCAAACTTGCTTTTCACTCCCCTAAAATGGTAAATAGGTCTACTTAATAAAAAATATAAGATAATTGTACTTAACGCCCCAAACCAATCATTTTTAAAAGCTGTTAAAGTAAAATCCCATAAATTAGTAAAACCGTTAATAATAAATTCCATAATATCCTCCTAATTATTAAAAATATATTTATAAAATTTAAAAAATATAAACTTACAAATATTTGCCTCAATAAAATCAAAAATGCCATTCACATAATCACTTCCTATTTTCTTTTCTTTAATATTATCAATTACTAGAGAAGTTTCTTGTTTTCTTCTTGAACAGGCTATATTCTTTCTTAAATGAAAATATTTATTTGTAAAATAAAAAATCGCCTAGTATTTAACTAAGCAATTTTTAAAATCTGATTAAATTCCCTTTCAGTAGAAATAGTTTCCCTTACTATATTTTCATAATTTTCTACTATTTCCCTGTAATTAGAAAGTCCTAGGCCTCTTATATCTTCCTTGGTAGAGAAGCCTTCTTGGTATATATTTTGAATATTTACCTTTTCTGTTACAGGATTTTTAACCATAATAGTTGTAACTTTTTCTTCCTGAAGTATTACCAGTTTAATTATTCTTTCCTCTTGTTTATCAACCTCTTCTATTGCATTATCCAGTAATATTCCTAAACATCTTACAAGGTCTGTAGTTTTCATATTTATTCTATCTACTTCATTTAGGACCTCTAGATGAAATTCTATTTTCAACTCTTCCATTTTACTTATTTTGGAAAGAAGAAGCCCCTTGACTTCATTGGATTTTATTTTCTTTAACTGGGTATTTTTACTTATTTGTTTTCCCAACTTTTCTTCAAATTCATCAAATACATCTTTTAAATAAAGTCTAACCCCATCGTAATCCCCATACTTTGCTTGAAGTAAGGCTCCTGTTAGAAGATTTTTATAGTCATGATTATATTTTCTAATATCTTCCTGTATGGATTCTAAGGAATTTATATAGGTTTCTTGTTGAAGGATTATTGTTTCATTTAATTTCTTGTTTTTTTCAAAGTATTTTTTCATTCCATATATAACTATCCATAATCCAATCAGAATATGTACAGAAAATGTTATATATTTATAAATTTTACCATGAAATTCATCTCCAGTTATTATATAATAAATTGGACTCGATTCTAAAATATCTTTAGTCATTTCAAATACAATAAATAATATCTTAAAATTTTTATTATCAAATGCTAATAGAATTGGTATATTCCCAAATTTTTTTAATAATATCCTATAGGCACCAAACATTATTAAAAATACCGTCAACTGAAATATATAATTAATGATAAGAGGATCCTCATATATGTTTGTAAGATATTCATAAATATCAACACCTATTGTTACTACAAATTGATTGGTAACACCTAATATAATAGAACTTAATATATATGTAAATAATCCATCGACATGAAATATTTTCCCGTATAGTATTTTAACCATAAAAAATGTCATAAATAAGTATAAAACCATAGAAAATATGTCTCTTAGTATTAATTGATCATTATAATAAAGATAATATATGCCTAATTGTGTTAACTGCATTATAAAAACAAAACTAATTAGACCTTTAATAAATACTTTTTTTTCTAATTTTATATACATCAATTCACAATACTTTAGAATTATTATTCCAAATAGAATAAATCTTGGAATACCCTCAAAAAAATTAATTAGTTTCATATTTTACCTCTATTTTAAATATATTTTCTATTGTTTTTATTTTTCCTCGTGCAATAGGACATCTTAATCCTGTTTCTAACTCTAGCACACTATCCTTTTTGTTTAAGGATATAATTTTCTTCCTATTTACTAAGACAGACCTATGAGACCGGCAAAAGTCCCCTCCTAATTCTCTTTCTATTTCTCTTATTTTCCCAAAAAATTCATAGGAACGGTCTATTGTATATAGTACAATTCTGTGGGCTTTCTCTGAAGTTTGGAAATATAATATTTCATTATATGGTACTTTGTAAATCGTATCAAAAACTGAAACTGAATAATACTTACTTTCAGAAGCCGGTTCATTAATAAGCCTTTCCTCTACAGAGTCTATTGCTTGGGTTATTTGTTTTATAAACTCCCCTTCATTGTCTTTAATAATATAGTCTAAAGCTTCTAGTCTATACTTAAAGGTCTCCATTAAAAGATTATCATAGGAGGTTATGTAAATAATAAATCCCCTGCTATCTCTTTTTCTAATTTCCTTACCTAGGTCAAATCCATTTAGTTTTGAATTATTAAAATCTATGTCTAAAAAATAAATTGAACGTTGTTGAACAGTATCCAAATTATTTATAAAGTCTTCCGGTTTTTCATAAGTTCCCTTAATTTCAATATCGTAGCCTTGTATTAATATATATTTTTCAACTTCCCTTTTTATTAAGTTTAAAATATATTTATTATCTTCGCAAATATATGCTTCTATCAATGGTATCCTCTTTTCATATAAATATCTAAATCAATTAATTAAAATATTTTATATATTATACCATTTATAAAAAAAATTGGCTATTTAAAGCCAATTTAATTTTTTATTCATCTATTCCATTTTTTCTATAAACATATATAAATATTATGGCCGGAATTATTACCCATGCTGCAAGTACTATCCAATCTTTTGTAGACAGGGCATAATTAATATTTTCTATCATACCATTTAAATAACTATCCAATACTCCCGATATTGTAAGCATACTAATTTTTTCTATAAATTCAGAGAACATGGAAAATGTTGGTAACATTACTAATATTAGAATTATAGGCATTGTCGTTGTAGATACTTGTGCTTGACTTTTACCAAAAATACCAAAAATAAATCCTATTAAAATCATTGATATTATTCCTATTATATTTAGTAAGAGATACATAGGAATATTAATATTACTATAGGAAAACTGTGTTACTAAAGGAGTTACTAAAGCAGTTATTAACATAACTAAAAATGGAATTAAGGCACTTCCTAATAAATAGTCGCCACCTGTTATAGATGATGTCATTAAAGCTCTTAAGGTATGTTTTTCCTTTTCCTCTGCAACCATTGCAGCTGTTAAGGATATTCCAACCATAGAAATATTAAATCCTACTGTCATTATAAAACTATACCCCGGTATTGCTCCCTTGAAAAAATATCCAAATATTAATCCTAATAATATTACCAAAAATGGACTCATTATATAGTAAGTATTTCTTGAAAATATTTTTAATTTTAAACCTGCTATAGCAGAAATTTTTCTAATACTAATATTCATTACTTAATACCCTCCCTGTTAATTTAATAAATACATCTTCTAATGTTGGCTCTGAAGAATGAATTGATTTTACTCTTTTCTTTCTTATTAAATCAAATAGAGTTTCAAGTTCAGGTGAATCCTCTTGAAATGATATATTCTCATTATTGTCCAACATTACTTCAAATGATTGTTTTTGATTATGCTTTAATATTATTTCCTTAGGTTTTCCTTGTTCCACTATTACTCCCTCATTTATTAAGGCAAGATTGTCACAAAGTTTATATGCTTCTTCCATATTATGAGTAGTTAAAAATATTGCTGTACCGGAATTTCTAACTTCAAGTAACAGTTCATGTATTGCTAAGGATGTACTTGGATCTAACCCACTTGTTGGCTCATCTAAAAATAAAATTTCCGGACTATGAACTAAGGCCCTTGCAAGTACCAGTCTTTGTTTCATACCTTTTGATAATTTTTCAGCAGGTTTTTTCTTGTCATTTTCAAGTCCAACTCTTTTTAACAGCCTATTTGCTTCCGATACAGGAACATTGTGAATATTACAATAAACCTTCATATTTTCTGCAACTGTTAATTTTTCATACACTCCACTATTATCTGTTACAAGTCCAATTTTTCCGTAAATTTCAGCTGTAATATTCTTAGCATTTCTACCAAGTATAAAGGCCTCTCCACCTGATGGTTCTAATTGTCCTGTCATCATTTTAATAGTAGTTGTTTTTCCTGCTCCTGACGGTCCTAAAAATCCAAATATTTCTCCGTACTTTATTACGAAATCCAATTTTTTTAAAGCTTGTTTTCCATTAAAGCTTTTAGATATGTTTTTTACTTCTAATGCATTTAAATTTTTGTCCATAACTTCCTCCTAACGATATTTCGTATTTCCATAATACCAATATATAAAATTTTTTATTATTTTTTTCTTGAAATGTTCAATTTCTTTCTTGAATAACATATTTTTTATTATTTATTATAAATTATTAATAAAAGTACTATTATTTTTATTACTTTTAGGTTATTATACAATATGTATGAATTATTATTAGGAGGAGTATATGTCTATTGCTTATGTCTTTGCTCTTTTAGGAGGTCTTGCCCTGTTTTTATATGGTATGGATTTAATGAGTGAAGGATTAGAATTAGTTGCTGGAAATAGGTTACACAATATAATTGAAAAACTTACTTCCAACACTATTAAAGGTATTCTTGTTGGAACTGTTGTTACAGCCATTATACAAAGTAGTTCTGCTACAACTGTTATGGCCGTAGGTTTTGTAAATTCTGGTTTAATGACTTTACAACAAGCTGTTGGAGTTATTATGGGTGCAAACATAGGTACTACCGTTACAGGTCAACTTGTAGCCTTAAACATAACTGAATCAGCACCATTAATGGCTTTTATTGGATTTGCCATGTTTAAATTTATAAACAAGAATTCAGTAAAATATCTTGGTCAAGTTATTATGGGGTTAGGAGTTCTCTTTATGGGAATGACAATAATGTCAGACTCTATGAGTCCTCTACAGGAAAGTGAAACTTTTGTAAATATTATGACAAAAATTTCCAATCCGGTAATGGGTGTATTAGTCGGTACAATTTTTACAGCTGTTATACAATCATCTAGTGCTTCTTTAGGTATTTTACAAGCTTTAGCAAATAAGGGTCTAATTGCTTTTCACGGAGCTATTTTTATTGTTTGCGGATTCAATATAGGTACTTGTATAACCAGTATATTATCGTCATTGGGAAGTTCTAAAAATGGAAAAAGAACTGCCACTGTTCATGTTTTATTTAATGTTTTTGGAACTATTATATTTTTAATACTTTTATATATATTTCCATTTGAAGAAATAATAGTAAAGCTTTCTAAGGATTTACCGGCTGCACAAATTGCAAATATGCATACTTTGTTTAATATATTAGCTACGTTAATACTTTTCCCTTTTTCAAAGTTTTTAGCAACATTAGCTACAAAACTTATACCTGGAAAAGACCCTGCTACAGAAGACCTATCTCTTAAATATATAAACATAAAAAAACATCATGATGTGCCTTTACTTCTTACTGACGTAAAAGCAGAAGTAAAGAGAATGCTGGATATTGCAAAAGAAAATTATCGATTATCTATTGAACTATTCCATAACTATGATGAAAGTAAATATAAAAAATTATTGCATAATGAGGATATAATAAATTATTTAAACTCTAATATTACTAAGTATATTATAGATATTCTTAGCGAATTTATGGACGATTCCACTGCTTCAAGTTTTACAGCATATATGAGAATTGTAAGAGATATTGAAAGAATTGGAGACCATAGTAAGGCTATAGCTGAATATGCCAAAGCTTCATCTGAAAGACAATTAACTTATAGCGATGATTGTTATAAAGAACTTAAATTCTTAGATAAATCTGTAGAACAACTATATACCGTTCTAGAAAATGTTGCAGATCCGGAAGAAAGAAGAGTTTTAAATTATAGCTTAAATAAAAATTTTGAAAATAAAGTTGAAAATTTTAGAAATCTTCATATTGAAAGAATGAAAGATGGAATATGCGATCCTGAAAGTGGAGTTTTCTATGAAAAAACTTTAAGTAATTATGAAAGAATATTTTCATATTTAGATAATATAAATAAGCTATTTGTTTAATTGTTTATTATATATATTTTAAAAAAGCTTATATTCTTAACTAAAAAAAGATACAATATTAATAATATATTGTATCTTTTTTTATTTTAATAATTACTTATATATCGCTTTGAACTCTAAAAGTACAATTGCATTTGTATCTAAAATAAAACTATAATTAAAGCCATCTTGAATACTAACATCAAAAATGGAAATTTTAGGAGTTGACATGGTGCTTAAATATTTTCTTGCCTCTAAGTCTAAAGGATATCTTGATTTAAAATTTTGAAATAAATAGTATATAGCTCCACTATTTCTAGAAAAATCAAATCTTTTAACCTGGTAATAATTACCTTTTATATCCGGAATTTCTATATTATAAAGAACAGTTTTACTTTCTAAGAATCGAATCTGTTCGCTTAAATTAGGATTAAAATAATTTGGATTCCATAGTAAAAGTTGATAGTTATCACCTTCTTGTAATAACATACATTCTTTTCCTAAGAACCTTACATTCCCTTTTAGTCTTGAAGCCAGTAACAAAACATTATATACCGGCTTTTTACCCTTGTAATTATGAAATAGTTCTAAACCATTAAATTTGTTTTCCTTATCAAATTTATAATTCATATAAATTCCCGCATTCAACCAAAATCCATAAGCTTCTATTAACAGGTCTAACTTCAGCACTTCCTGCAAAATAATAGCAGCTCTGAAAAAAGTACCATTGATACTTTGTTTTTCTCCTGTTAAAGTATTCCACTCACTTAAAACTATGGGTATATTGCTGTTCCATTGCTGAACTATATTCTTTATATTTATTATTTCTTTATATACAAATTCATTAAAAAAATCCATATTTGTAATTTCATTTTTATTGTACTTATATATTCTATTAGGATCTGAAGAATAACTTAAAAAGTCACAAAAAGGAACAACTTTTTTTATATAAATCTCTCGCTCTTTTTCACTACTAAATGAATAATTAGGATATTTTAAAGGAATAGATGCACCAATTTCTAACCCATTATCAATTAGTTTCCCCTGTTTATAAATCATTTTAAAAATCGAGTAACTTTTTTCAATATTATCAAAATCAAATATACAATTTATTCTTATATTATTAAAAAACAATTTTCCATAAATATTTTTATAATTTTTGAAAAAATTTAACATTTGCCAATAATAATTATTTTTTTTATTGATTATATCTGAAATTGATATTTGATAAAAAATACCAATGGAGTTTTGTATTAAAGTTTCAACAATAGAATCAAATTTTCCAAATTTAGAAAAAACATAATAATCATCTACTTCATATTCTAAATATGAATCCGGATATGAAGTATATATACTTGATATTCCAATATAATTTATTCCTATATCCTCTTTAATCATTTCTAATTCATCAAAATTTTCGCAATCTAATAATAAATCCAAGGAGCCTACATGAATTATTTTCTTCGGATTAATTTGGCCTCTATTTATAGAAGAATCAATTATAAGTTTTTTATTATTTTCTACTATATATTCTTGTTTTATATTTTCTACCGGTGAATTTATATAGGAATATAAGATTTCAAAAATATCTTTATTTTTTTCCAATTCATCGCTTTTACTATCAGAAATAAAATCTTTAGTATCTCCATTGTTTTGTTTTCTATATTGAGATGGAGTACAACCAAAAACTTCTTTAAATCCTCTTCTATAAGTTCTACCGTTTCCAAAACCATTTTTCAATGCTATTTCCTCTATACTAAGACTAGAATATAATAAATCTTTAAGACTCTTTGTAGACCTTAAGTCATTTAAATATTTGGAAAATAATTCTCCGGTCTCCTCTTTAAATAATTTTGATAAAGTAGATGATGACATATAATATTTTTGCGCTAGACCATCTATACTTATTTTTTTGTCATAATTTTTATCCATATATTTCAATATATCTATTATTTTTTGATTTTTCACATATGTATTTTTTATATCTCTTTCTTTATTAAAATAAGAAATTAAATATAACATAATTTTATTTATAGATATATTCATACTTATATTAGTTGTTGATGAAGGATTTGAATAATACATTAAAAGTCTTGCTAACTCTACCCTCAACTCATTTATAGATCTTGATTTACCTGTTTTTTCTTCATCTGGGAATAGTTCAAAAGTTGCTGAGGTAAATTCATCATAAATAGATATAAAATAGGAATTATTTATAGTAATCATCATCAATATATTACCTACTTCACTAATATTTTCTAGAATGAAACTTCTATTTCTATTTATTATCATAATATTTCCCTTACTCATATTATAGTTATTCCCATCTGAATATATATTTGTAATTCCTTTTAATTGAAATAGAATTGTAGTTTCAAAAGTATATTTTTCTATAATTTTATTTTTATTTAAATCTATATTTGAAATATTAAATTTATTATCGTTCATTTTTTCTCCCCTGTATAATGAACTTAGTCAACAATGGTTCATTATTTTAATTTAATTATATCATAACAGAAAATTAATTGTATGTTAGTAGGTCATTATTTTCCTTACCTCATTAAGAAAATAGAATATAGTTCTTTTTAGAAAAAATCAATATTGTGCAAAGGTTTTTCATGGTATATTATAGTGCTACAAGATACATAAAATTTATTAATATTTTGGAGGTTATTATGCAAGAAAAGAAAAAAATCTTTTATGGTTGGTGGATAGTAGTAGGTTCTATTCTAGTAACTGCTACAGTAGTTCCTAGTGTAATGGCAACTGCAGGACTTTACCAGGATTCAGTTGTAAAAGAATTAGGTATAAACAAAAGTACCTTTGCACTAAGTAGTACAATTTTACAAGGACTAGGTATATTTGTATCACCATTTATATCTAAAAAACTAGCAAATGGAAATATGAAAAGGATACAAAATATTAGTGTTGTTTTATTTGCATTAGTATTTGCTACATACGGCTTAGCTCAAAGTCCAATTCACCTTTATATTACTTCATTTGTATTAGGAATATTGTTTTTGTCCTCAGCAATGTTACCAGTACCTATGATGGTAACAAATTGGTTTGTTGAAAAAAAAGGATTAGCCATGAGTTTAGCTATGGGTGGAATAGGTATAGGAGGAGCTGTTCTTGGACCAATTCTTAGTTACTGTATAGGTAATTTTGGTTGGAGAAAAGCATATTTTATTATGGCAGGAATCATATTCATAATAGCTGTTCCAACTTCTATATTTATCTTTACTAAAAAACCTGAAGATAAAAACTTAAAACCTTTAGGCTACTCGGCTGATTCTACACAAAAAACTAAAAATAATTACAACGTTGTTAAATTAGGACTAAGTACTAAAGAAATATTTAAGAAATCATTTTTCTACATTTTATTATTTGGAATGATTTGTAACGGATTAATTAATACCGGTGCTTTGCAACAAATACCACCTGCATTAGGAGAAATGCATACCCCAGCTATAGCAGCTTCAATTTTATCCTTATATTCTCTAATTGGAGTATTTGGAAAATTACTTATTGGCTGGATTAATGATAAATTCGGACTTATTGCAGCAATTCTATTTGGTGGAACTTCATTTACTCTATGTTTTATAAGTATGCTTTTTGCTGAAAAAACAATGTTTTTATATGGAGTAGCTGTATTCTTAGGATTAGGAATGGCTATAGGTAATGTGCTACCACCTTTAATTACATCAGAAGTATTTGGACAAGATAAATACGGAGATATATATGGATATGTAAATAGTACAGTACAATTAGGCTTATCCTGTGGAACTTTATTAGTAGCATCCATATATGATGTAAGTGGTTCTTATAAAGTAGCTTGGATGGTAATGGCTATAATGACAGTATTAACAATAGTAAGTTGGATATATTCTTATATTAGTTCTAAAAAATATAGGATTAATAACAATACTAAAACAAAAGAAAAAATCACTTTATAATATTTGAGGAGGAAAATTATGAGTAAAATAGCATTGGACTATATAGATAATAAGAGTAATGAATTAAAAGATTTAGCTATGGATATTTGGAAAAATCCAGAAGTGGCATTTAAAGAAGTCAAAGCTTGCAATTGGATTTCAGAATATTTAGAAAAAGAAGGATTCAATGTAGAGGTAGGAAAATTTGGTGTACCAACATCAATAAGAGCTACTTGGGGTGAAGGTAAACCAGTAATTGGTTTACTAGGAGAATATGATGCACTACCTGGTATGAGTCAAAAAGTTAGCACAGTAAAAGAATCTATTAAAGATGGAGATCCAGGACACGCATGTCAACACAATCTACTTGCTGTTGCACATTTAGGTGCTGCCATAGCTTTAAAAAAAGAAATGGAAGAAAAAAACTTAAAAGGCACCATTGTATTCTATGGTTGCCCTGGTGAAGAAACTCTTACCGGCAAAGGTTTCATGGCTAGAGGTGGAGCTTTTAAAGATTTAGATGTAGCTTTTGCCTGGCATCCCGGAACATCAAATATTGTTTTAAGAGGTGTAATGACTGCATCAAATTCTTTTAAATTCCATTTTAAAGGCATTACTGCTCATGCTGGTGCTGATCCACAAAATGGTAGATCTGCCCTTGATGCTGTAGAACTTACTAATGTCGGAGCAAACTACTTAAGAGAACACGTTACTGATGATGTGAGAATTCATTATGTTATTACCGATGGTGGACAAGCACCTAATATCGTTCCCGACAAGGCTTCTGTTTGGTATTATGTTAGAGCATTGAATAGAGAAACTGTAGAGGACACCTATAATAGATTAATTAAGGTTGCAAATGGTGCGGCAATGATGACTGAAACAAATGTAGAATTAGAATATTTGGGCGGTTGTTATGAAACCCTTAATAATAAAGTTCTAGGTGATTTATTGCTTGAATCTATGAACGAAATACCGGCTCAAGAATGGTCTAAGGAAGATATTGATTTTGCAAAAATTTTAGAAGAGAATAAAACTAATAAAGAAGGGGCTTTTGAAACAGGTAATACTGAAAATGTATATTTATTTAGTGGAAAACCTATTGACGGAAAATCAAATAGTTTCAATTCTACAGACGTTGGTGATGTACAACATATAATCCCGGGAACTATGTTTATGACAGCAACTTCTAATATCGGTGCGGCAGGTCATAGTTGGCATAATACAACATGTGCTGCTACAGAAATCGGTTTTAAAGGAATGTTATATGCTGCAAAAATAATGGCAGACTCATCTTTGAAAATAATAAACGATCCATCTATAGTTGATAAGGCAAAAGAAGAATTTGAAAAATCAATGAGCGGAAAAGAATATAACTGTCCGATTACTGATGATGTTATTTTTCCAAACTAAATTCATATTAATATTATTATAAAATAAAAATGCCCTAAAACTTATTATAGTTTTAGGGCATTTTTATTTTTATTTATTTAACTCTTCTAATAGTTCACTTACTTTTTTGTTTTTTCTAGGGTCAATAAAATCCCTATCTATTTCAACTATTGGTTTTAAAACAAAATCCCTATTATACAAATCAATATGAGGAATTTTCAAATCATCTTCGTCTATAATTTCATTACCGTAATAAATTATATCCAAATCAATAGTCCTAGGCCCCCAAGTTATAAGTCTTACTCTTTCAAGTTCAGCTTCAATTTGAAGTAATTTCTTTAATAAATCCCTTGGAGAAAGTTCTGTGTCTATTTTTATTGCCATATTTAAAAAATTATCTTGTTCTGTATAGCCATAAGGCTTTGTTTCTAAAATAGAAGATCTTTTTAATACTCTACCAACTCTTTTATTTATTAAATCAATTGCATCTTCTAAATATTTATTCCTATCTCCCATATTTGAGCCTAAGGCAATAAATGCTATCATAAAAATTCCTCAACCATTCTTACAGCTTCAAGATTTTCTTTTACATCATGAACTCTTGCTATTTCAATTCCCTTTGTTCTTGCATAAACTGAAATTCCAATTGTACCAAATAGTCTATCTTTTGCATCTTCATAGTTTAATACTTTTCCTATAAATTTTTTTCTTGAAACTGCTAATAAATGTGGTAAATTTAGTGTATCGAAATAAGATATATTTTTTAATAATTCTATGTTATGTTCTGCATTCTTACCAAATCCAATACCTAAATCAATTATAATTTTATTTTTTTCTACACCATTTTCATAAGCGTAATTAATTTGTCCTTCTAAAAATTCATAAACCTCTTTTACTACATTATCGTAATGGGGTTTAACATGCATTGTTTTCGGTTTACCTTTTATGTGCATTAAAATTAATGGTACTTTTGTTTCCGCTATAACTTTTACCATATTTTCATCAAAGGTTAGTCCTGAAATATCGTTTATTATGTCTACTCCATTTTCAATTGCCGCTAAGGCAGTTTTTGATCTATATGTGTCAACAGACAATAGTACCTCCGGATACAATTTTTTTATTTCTTTTATTACTGGACAAACACGATTAATCTCCTCTTCGGCATCTACCGGATCAGAACCAGGTCTTGTTGATTCTCCACCGATATCTAAAAATGTAGCTCCTTCTTCTATTAGCTTTTTGGCTCTTTTTATTGCATCATCGGTATTATAGGTCCTTGAACCTGAATAGAAAGAATTATCTGTTACATTAATTATTCCCATAAAATCCATTTTTTTTGAAAACTCTTTTATTCTTCCGTCCTTTAAAGTTATGTGCTTCATTTAAGCATCGCCTCACTTATTATTTTTGCAAAAGCATTATGATTATGAATGCTTTCAAAACTTTCCACTAATATTTTATATCTGGTTGCTATTTTATTTTCATCTAATTGAATTTTGACTTCTCTACAAACATCTTCAACAAATCTAGGATTTTCATAAGCATATTCTGTTACATATTTTTCATCCGGTCTTTTTAAAAGTGCATATACCGGTGATGATGCAGAATCTTCAGAAATTTTTACTAAATCTTCTATCCAAATAAATTCATTAGACCTAACAGTTATGGAAATGTTTGCTCTTTGATTGTGTGCACTAACTTCTGAAATTTCTTTTGAACAAGGACATAATGTTGTTGCAGGTGTATTGACAGTCATTTCAAATTCAAAGGTATCACCTAACCAAGCCTTATATTTTACTCCAACATTAATATATGAAATCTTCTTTGAAACAGGAGCTTCTTTTTTTATAAAATATTCAAATTCAAGTTCTATGAAACTCTTTTTTGCTCCTAGTTTTTCCTGTATTACTGCCAGTATATTCTTTATATGTTTCAAATCTATTCGATTATTTTTTTGAATTATATCTACAAATCTGGACATATGGGTCCCTCTTTGGGAAGGATCCAAGTCTACGGAAAGACTTATTTTTGCATGAGTAGTTTGCCATTTTCCATCTTTGTTTTTAATTTCAATAGGAAACACTAAATCTTTAATTCCTACTTCATTTAAATATATATCTCTTTCATCAACTTGTTGTTGGACATCTTTCATTAGTTGCCTCCTTATTCTCCTCTATAAACAATTCCAGATGTTTTTGTTTCCCATACTTCTATTTCATATAATCTACAATTATCTCTTTTTACCATTGGTTCTAATTTATTCCAAATATATTCTGCTATATTCTCAGCAGATGGCTGCTCTATAAAGTCATTTAAATAACCATGATCAAATTCATATAATATTTTTTCATTTACTAGGTGTTTTAATTCGACAAAATCAAATATCATATCCTCTTTGTCTTTAGTACCTTCAAGTTTAACTACTAATTTATAGGTATGCCCATGTAGTCTCTCACATTTTCCTTTATAATGGACTAAATTATGAGCTGCATCAAATTCAAATTCTTTTATTAATATCATAGTTGCCTCCTCTTGTTCTATTTATAATTTTAACATTAAATTCTATTTAAATATATCTTTTTTGTTAAATTAATCAATTACTTGTTCTTTATTTATTAATTTATTTCTTAATTTTGAAATAAGATAAAACGATCCTGTTAAAACTATTACATTATTTTCACTATTACCCTTTAAAATTACATTTAAAGCATCTTCAGGATTTTTAAAAGTATAAATATGCTCTGTATACTTTTTTAAAACTTTTTTCATTTCATCTACAGTCATTTTTCTGCTTTCATAAGGTACTTCTGTGAGATAAAATTCTGCATCTAATGATGATATAATCTTGAAAATCTCATCATATTCTTTATCTTTTAATACGCCCATAAGAATTTTTAATTTATTGTATTTTAGTTTTTTTAAAAAACTAACTAAATTATTTATTGAATCTACGTTATGTGCACCATCAATTAATATTCTTGGAGAATCAGAAACCCATTCAAGTCTACCTGGCCAGGATGTTTTTAATATACCATTTCTTATATTTTTTTCAGAAATACTCAATAATCCTTGTTCTTCTAATTTTTCTAAACACAGTAATGCTAATGCACAATTATATACTTGATAATTTCCAACCATTTTAGTTTTTATGTTCTTATATTTACCATATGAGAATATATTGTAGTTAGAATTTAAACTAATATTTTTAATGTCTGTTTTTTCTAAAATTGTGAGTTTTGCATCTTTTTCTCTACATACTTTTTTTATAATATTTAAGGCATCTTCAGGTGAAGGATAGGCTACAACATGGTCTTTTTTTTGAATAATTCCAGCTTTTTCATATGCTATTTCCTCTAGAGAATTTCCAAGTATCCCAATATGATCTATTCCAATATTGGTTATTACCGATAATACTTTCTTTTTAAATATATTAGTTGCATCGTATCGGCCGCCTAGTCCCACTTCAAATATTGCAAAATCAACATTTTTATCTTTAAAATAAAGTAATGCCATTGCAGTAAAAGCTTCAAAATATGTTATAAAATCATCTTCGCCGTAATTTTTAAGCCAAATACTTTTTATTTTACTTAAGTAATCATAGCCATCTTCAAAGCTAATAAAATCATCATTTATTCTAATACCATCGTTGTTGGAAATAACTGAAGGACTTGTAAACAAACCTACTTTTAAACCACTTTCTTTTAAAATAGACTGTAAATAAGCACTTGTAGAACCTTTTCCATTTGTTCCTCCTACATGGATTACTTTTAAGTAATCCTCAGGATTATCTAACAATTTCAAAAGTTTGTTCATTCTATTAAGTCCAAGACTAATTCCTTGTTTTTGCCATTCTCTTTCTTCGTTAATAAATAAAAACCTGTTAATTTTTTCTTTAATTTCATATATTTCTGTCTTATCTAAATTCTTTAAATATTTTCTTAATAATTTATATTTGTCTATTAAATTATCGCTTCTTTTTATTTCATCTATTGAAGTATTTTCTAATTTAAAATTATCTTCTATTTCGCTTAAACAATATTCAAATTCTTTCTCATTTAAAATTTCCATAAATTTCCTCAAAAAATTAAGAGGACAAGTTACTTATGAACCATCCCCTTAATTAACTTTATATTATATTTATTAGTCCATATTTATCAATTAATTATATCATAGTAATAATACTTTAACTATATTTGTAATATCAAAACTTGTTTATACATAAATATCTTTTTTTATATATTTTATAAAGCCGAATATTACAAATACTAAGGCGTATAATAACCCTAAGCCTATTAGCTTTAAATCTAATTTGCCCTCGGTTAATATATAAGAAACTTCCGTATATCCATATGGTGTAATATATTTTAGAAAATCTGCACTTGTTGTAATATTTTTAATTATGTTACAAAAATATAAAATAGCTGTTAATCCTATACCTACTCCCAGGCCACTTTTCCTAAAAAATGCCGATAATCCAAAACAAATTGAGCCAATTTCAATTTGCATTATCAAAAAAGCAATATGTAATAATAAAAACTCCTTTAATTTTAGTTTTTCATCAATAATAAAAAATGATATTGCAGAAAATAAGGTTATTACAATATTTAGAATTAAAATTTGAATTATTACCGATAAAAACTTTTCATATACTATTTTACTTCTACTTATAGGATGGGATAATAAAAATTCAGCTGTTCTATCTTTCTCTTCCTTAGACAAAATACTAATTCCCAATAGCGCAGCAAAAAAACCACCTGCTATTCCTATAACATTTTCTGCTTCAATACCATAATACCCCATAGCAGTTCCTATATTTATCTGGTCCATTCCAAAGGCAGAACTAAAACTTCCCATATTCTCAAAAAGATTATTAATTCCGTCCATATCTTTTTTCATTTCAGGGTATATTAACATAATTATTACCATTAAGACTGTTAATATTGACGTCCATATAAAAAGTGAAAATCTTGATAATTTAAGTTCATGTTTTAATATAATCATTGTCTTTCATCGCCTCCATTATAATAATGTAAAAATATTTCATCTAATGAAGGTTCTGTTATAGTTATGTCCTCTAAATTTAAATCGGTTAAGCTTTTAATTAATGTGTTTATGTTTCCACTATATAAAAAGTTAATTCCTCTATCATTTCTATGGATATCTGCTATACCATCAATATATTCAATATCTTTTATACCAAATAAATTCACTCTCTTAGCTTGTGTATTAGACAAATTAGCTACAGTATCGCAAGCTATTAGTTTTCCCTCACGTATTATTCCAGCCCTATTACAATATAGTTGTATTTCCGAAAGAACATGAGATGATAAAAACACCGTTGCTCCTTCTCTATTTCTTTCTTTAATTAGTTCAAAAAACTCTTTTTGCATTAATGGGTCCAAACCACTCGTTGGTTCATCAAGAATATATAAACTTGGTTTATGTTGAAAGGCACAGACAATACTAACTTTTTTTCTATTACCTAAAGATAGTTCTTCAACTTTTTTATTAGAGTCTAAATTAAATCTTTCACATAACTTCCTAGCTTCTGTTTCAGTGCTTCTATTATATAATTTAGATGAAAAAGAAATTACATCCTTAACTTTCATTCCCTTATAAAACATTGTTTCAGATGGAATATAACCAATATCCTTTAAGTTCTCATACCTATATTTTTTAATGTCTTCAGCAAATATTTCTCCCTTGCCCTTACTGGAAGAAATTAAACCTAAGAGTAATCTTATAGTAGTGCTTTTCCCTGAACCATTTGGTCCAATAAAACCAAAGACATCTCCTTTTTTTACCTCTAAATCTAAATTATCGATTCCTCTGGACCTGCCATAATACTTTGTTAGTCCTTCAGTTTTAATAATATTCATATACTTTTCCTTTTCTGTTTATAATTATTAAAATATGCTAAAATTGGTTTATTTATAGCATATTTTAATGTTTTAATCTCTTTTATTTATTTTAATTTTTTTCATTTCATCTAAAATAAATTCCTTATCCATATTTATATTAGAATATACCGCTGCTGAAATTACTCCCTCAACAAAAGCAGCGTCAACAATTTCTATGTTACTTTTTTTATCCTCATCTAAAAATTCTACAGCCATTTCGGCATTCATCATAGCAGAACCTAAATCATAAAAAATTAACACACCATCTTCTGAATAAACTTCATTAATAGCATTTAAAATTCTATTAATATCGGTACCTATTCTTCCGTCATTTGTACCGCCAACTGCAATAACAGGTGCATTTTTAGCCATTTGTTCTGTTATTTCTAAAATCCCTTCCGCTAATTTTCCACTATGGGATATTGCAACAATTCCTACCATATTACCACCTAAATAATATTATCTTTTATTGTTTTTAAAATTAAATAAGTTGAAGTTGCACCAGGATCTTGATGACCAATACTTCTTTCTCCAAGATAACTAGCTCTACCTTTTTTAGCTATAATTTCCTTAGTATGTTCAACGCCTTTTTCTGCTGCCATTACCATGTTTTCCAATACTTGATTTTCAGATTCATTATTTTCCAAATCTTTTTTAACTGATAAGTATGCAGGTTGTAGTGCATCTATTATGGTCTTATCATCTAGTTCAGCCTTTCCCCTTAACTTGATTCCCTTTAAAGAAAGCTCTAGTATTTTTTCCAAATCAGAAATATTTAATTCATCCCTACCACTAAATTCTTTACTTATTTCCATAAAAGCAGTACCATATAACGGTCCTGAAGCTCCACCAACATTTGATATTAAAAGCATTGCTACTTTCTTAAACAACAAACCTAAATCATCATAATCATTATTGTTAAAATCCTCTATAACAAAATTAAATCCCTTAGCCATATTATGACCATGGTCACCATCACCTATGGCAGCATCTAACTCCGAAAGAAAGGATTTATTCTCTTCCATAATATTACCAATATTTATTATTATCTTTTTTACATTATCTACTTTCATAACTACTCCTACTTAAAAAAAGGTGCTTTTGTCTCATAATCTAAAAGTTCTTTCAACTCATCATCTAATTTTAATAATGTAATTGAAAAACCGGACATTTCCAATGATGTCATATATTCACCTACAAAAGTCTTATAAATTTTTATTCCTTTATTTTCTAAAATATCATATACAGCATTATTTGCAATATATAGTTCCATTAATGGAGTTGAACCCATACCATTAACCATAACCGCAACTTCAGAATTGGAATAATCAATATCCTTCAAAATATTGTCTAAAAGTTCCTTTACTATTTCATCTGCTGTTTTTATTTTTTCTCTACTAATTCCCGGTTCTCCATGAATTCCTATACCTATTTCCATTTCATCTTCAGCTAGAATAAAATTTGGTTTTCCCACGGCTGGTACAATACAAGGTGACAAGGCCATTCCCATACTTCTGGTGTTATTTATAACTTTTTCTGCTACTGCCTTTACTTCACTTAATTCTGCTCCCTTTGAAGCTTTTGCTCCGGCGATTTTATGTACAAATACGGTTCCTGCTATACCTCTTCTACCTGCTGTAAAAGTACTGTCTTCAACGGCCACATCATCATTTACTATAACATAGTCTACTTCTATTCCTTCCATATCCGCCAAATCCTTAGCCATTTCAAAATTCATTACATCACCAGTATAGTTTTTTACAATTAACAAAGTTCCCTTTCCGGAATCAACAGCTTTTATAGCTTCAAAAACCTGATCTGGTGTAGGTGAAGTAAATACCGAACCACAAACAGCTCCATCTAACATACCTTCTCCTACAAATCCTGCATGAGCCGGCTCGTGACCACTTCCTCCTCCAGAAACTAAAGCAACCTTGTTTTTAATAGGAGAATTTATATTGATTATAACATCAGTTCCCTCTATTCTTTTTAAAGTATTGGGATTTGCTTTTAGCATTCCTTCTAACATTTCCTCTAAAACATTTTCCGGATTGTTGATTATTTTTTTCATAATTACCTCCTGTTATAATTGAAAATTTATTATAACTTTTTGTCTTTTTATTAACTGGTTTTTTTCTAAAAAAATTATACTTAATCCACTTAGATTATATTATATCATTTTAATGTAATTAATTAGTTAAAAATAAGTTACTAAAGTATTTTTTATTATTCAAATTAATTACACGAATTTTTCTATGATATAATATATTTAAAGCTATCATAAGGAGATGATATTTTGAAAAAAATAGCCAAAACATTGACAATTGCAGGTAGTGATGCCAGTGGAGGAGCTGGTATAGAAGCTGATTTAAAAACATTTACCGAATATGGAACATATGGAATGGCAGTTGTAACAACAATAGCTACTATGGATCCTAAAAATGAATGGAAACACAATGTTACAACTTTACCGGTAGAACTTGTAAAGGAACAATTAGAAACTGCCTTAGCAGGTGATGAGCAAATTTCTGCTATGAAAACAGGTATGATCGGTTCTGTAGAAATAGTAAACTTAATAAAGGAAACGATTTTGGAATATAATTTGAAAAATATAGTTATTGACCCTGTTTTAGCATGTAAAGGAGAAGATGATTTATTAAATCCAGAAACTGCCGAAGCAATAAAAAAAGAATTAATTCCAATAGCCACAGTGGTTACTCCAAATTTAATTGAAGCAGGAATTTTTTCCGGACTAGGTAAATTACATGATATTGACGAAATAAAAAAAGCAGCTAAAATTATTTATGACTTAGGAGCTCAACATGTAATAATTAAAGGAGGAAAAGCAGTTGATAGCAATTTGGCCATAGACGTTTATTACGATGGCAACAGCTATGCTATATTAAAGGCAAAAAAAATAACTCCAAGTTATTCCCATGGAGCAGGTTGTACTTTTGCGGCTGCAGTAACTTCAGGACTTGCAATAGGACTATCTCCTAAAGAATCCATTATTGAGGCTAAAAATTTTGTAACAGCAGCTATTAAACATGGCTTTAAATTTAATAAATTTGTAGGACCAGTTTTTCATAGTGCCTCAAGAATTTTTAAAGAATAAATTTAAAAGGACCTTGTATAAGGTCCTTTATTCCATTTCTTCAAACATCGGCATTTCTACATTATAACTTTCCATTTCTTCATACATTTTATAACTGCTATAGGATAAGGTTGCTACATAAATAAGACTTACTATTAATATTATAGTAGTGAATATAACAACAATATTTGAAATTCCACTTTTCTTTGGAACTACTTCCAGTTCACTGCTTGCCAACTTTTCTGTTCTTTTTGATTTTACTACTAAGTACACTAAAAGTCCTGCCATAAAAGGCGCCATAAAGACCCCTAAAAACCACATAATTCTCTCTGTGGGATCTTTTGTTCTAATATCCTTTTGTACCCAACTTGCTGCAACAAATTGTAGAATAATACCTAAAATAAATAGTATATATTTTAGTATTTCAAATAAAGATCCTAAAGTATAATTCATAATTTACAACTTCCCTTCTTTTTAATGTTAATAAGTATATTTTTTTCAAAATAAAATAGGGGCAAATTTCTAATAATCTATTAAGAAATCTACCCCTATTTACTTGATTCTATTTCGGACCAACATTCTATTTTAGGTTCCATCACCATTTATCAGTTCCTTTCTTTAATATTTAATTAGCATTTAATATTTATACTCTTTATCTAGTCTATTATTCTAATTTACTAAATCTACTTATATAAATATTATCTTGCTACTTGTATTTAATACAATCCTTTCAATTCTACCAATCTGAAACAAATTACAAATCATAGTCTTACTCTTGTATTAAATTACAATAATTAAATATTTGTCGCTAAATTAGAATTTACTTTACAGATTAGTTAATTTCCTCTAATAAACCATATTCACTATTCTAAGTTAAAACCAATTAACCATTTTAACCTTTTGAAATATTATGTCTTATTATTCTACTAACCCTCTAATATAATTATTAAATAACTTTGTAAATTCTCGACATTTTTAAACTTGAAAATCGTTTTCTAAATACTTTACTATTAGCTGTAAATTTTAAATACAGTACCAAAAAGAAACACTACATCCGTTTCTCCTAACTACTCTAAAATAAAATTTAGTTGATCCGATAGAATCACCTAAGATAAATAAAAACAATATATTTATCTTATTATATTTATACCCATTTATTTTTTTCTAAACATCTTTTTTAAATTTTTTTAATTAAAATATCATTTAATATCGGATCCATAGTTTTTGCAATATTTAATAATCTTAGATCATCTTTTGAAAAAAATTCTAATTTATATGATTCTTTACTAACCCTAAGTTCAGGAATTTCTTTTAAAACTAAAATATATACAACACCTAAAATCCTAACAATATTTCCATCTGGAAATTCTGCTATTCTGGAAGGTTCATAATAAATCTTAAAAAATTCCAAATTTTCTTCCTTGATTTTTAATCCTGTTTCTTCGTAAGTTTCTCTAATGGCACAATTTATAAAAGTCTCATCAATTTCTAAATTTCCTCCAATAAAACTCCATAAATTACTATCTTTCCTACATTCCATTAAATATCTATCATTGTATTTAATTATTACTACAGAACCTATTCCTATTTTTTTAGGTTTTGGTGCATTACTATTTTTAAAATAAAATTTAGCTTCTTTCACATACTTCTCCTTATTAATATATTAAAAACAAAAATATTTCTTAACAAAATAAAATAGGAGTAGTATTATTATAATCTTTAATAATCTACCCCTATTGTTTGATTTCAAATCTGAACCAACAGTTCATTTTTGGTTCTATCACCTAGTCTATCATACCCTTCTATTTATATTTTTTCGGTACTACTAATGTTAAAACTTTTTAACTCGGTTCTTTAATTTTTTAAAAATCAAATTACTTTATATTCAATTGTTATTTCTTAGTTTTCAATAATTAAATTAAATAATTTACATTGGACTATACTATATTAAATAGATCAACTGTCCTTCTTTATCATTCCCTCAACTAAAATTTTTTAAAACAAATCAATTTTAGTTGGTTCAGATTTAAAATCTTTAGCAAATATCTCTTTTGCTATGTATATTATACCCTAGAAATCAAATTTAAACAATACTTTTCTTAATTGTTTTATATTTTCCATTAATTTCTTATATAGAAAAGAATTGATTTATGTATTTAACCCCTAAATCCCAGTAAGAATTTAAGGGTTATAATATTTACCTTATTCTTTTAGTTATTTCATTTGCCTTTTCATAAATTTTTTCTACTTCTATTCCAACATTAAATTCACCATTTTCATAGAGAATTTCACCATTTATCATGGTCATTTTAATGTTTTCTTTGCTACCGCTATAAACAATATTTTTACTTACATTATTTAATGGTTGCATATTAGGCCTATTTAAATCAATAACTATTAAATCTGCAACTTTTCCTTTTTCTAATACATCACAATTATTTAGTCCCATTGCTAAGGCACCTACTGTAGTTGCCATTTTTAATACATCATTTCCATCAACAACTGAAGCATCTTGTGTTTTAACTTTTGTTAATCCTGACACTAAAAACATTTCTCTAAACATATCCAATGCATTATTAGATGCAGGTCCATCTGTTCCAATTGCTATTGGAATTCCCATTTCTAAAAATTTATCTATTCTAGCTATACCGCTGGCCAATTTTATATTAGAAGAAGGATTTGTTACAATTGTTAAGTTTTTTTCTTTAAATATTTTTTTATCTTCTTCATTTAAATATACACAATGGTAACCTCCTCCACCATTGTCATATATGCCTAATGAATCTAAATACGCCGTTGGAGTCATTCCATTTCTATTAATACAATCATTTACCTCCCTTAAAGTCTCGGAGTTATGTGTCCAAACAGGAGCCTTGTATTTTTCAGATAATTCTACTATACCTTTTAAGAGATTTTTACTTGTTGTATATTCTGCATGAAATCCAAGTTTATAGGATATAAGATCATCGTATTTTTCATTATTATTTAATTCTAAGTAATACTCTTCTATTTCCTCTATACTTTGAGTAAAATCATTTAAGGCACCGACTATTACCGTTCTAAATCCACTGTCATAACTTGCCTTTGCTATTTCCCTTGGATGAAAATACATGTCAAAGTTAGATGTTATTCCACTAGACAAATACTCTAATATGGCAAGTCTGGACAACCAATAAATATCTTCCGGTAATAATTGAGCTTCTCTAGGAAATACCTGGTTATTTAGCCATTCTTGTAAAGGTAAATCGTCAGCTCTTGACCTTAAGAAAGTCATTGCTGAATGGGTATGGGCATTTTTAAAACCCGGTAATATTAAATTACCTTTTAAGTCTATTTCCCTATTCCATTTTATATTGCTTTCTTTTTTATCTCCTATATATTCAATTTTATTTCCTACAACCCAAAGTTCTTGCTCTAAAACTTCCATATTGTTTTTCATTGTAAGAATTTTTCCATTGTAAAAACGTGTATTCATTATCTTTTTCCTTTATCGTAAATTTCACCTAAGGCAGCAGGTGCTCTATTGTGTTTTGAGAAGAAAACCAATAATAATAATGTTACTACATAAGGTAATATCATTATTAAGTCTGAATAGGAACTTGGCAATTTAAGGATTTGTATTATTTCATAACCTGTAGACTTAGCAAAACCAAATAGCAAACAAGCTCCTAATGTTGGAATTATCTTCCAATTTCCAAATATTAAGGCAGCTATTGATAAGTAACCATAGCCTACATAAATGTTTCCAGAGAAATTAGCAGAAATTGAGTATGCAAAACTTATACCTGCAAGTCCTGATAAGGCTCCTGAAAATAAAACCGCTACAAATCTTGTTCTATTTACATTTATTCCGGCTGCATCTACTGAATTAGGGTTTTCTCCGGCTGCCCTTAAATGTAAGCCAAAGCTTGTTTTATACAATATATACCAAGCGATTATGGCAACTGCAATAATAATTATTTCAAAGGGATAAATCTTAGTAAAAACTGCCCCGAGTATAGGAATTTTTGAAAGTACCGGTATTGTAATTCTGTCGGAAACAGCTAGTACAAATTTATCTGATGGAGTATTAAAGACCGTTTTATTTATTAATTTTGTTAAAAATGACGTTAATGCCATTGCTAAAATATTTATTACAACTCCTGAAATAACTTGATTAGCCTTAAATTTTATACATAGTAAAGCATGTAACATAGAGTAGAGCATACCCGTTAATATTGCTACAAGTATTGCAATGTAATAGGCTGTATTATCGCTTATTCCCATATTTTTTGTAATATATACCGCAACTAATGCACCACCAAAGGCACCAAACCCTTGTAATCCTTCTAGGGCTAAATTTGTAATTCCACTTCTTTCACTATAAATTCCACCTATTGCCATTATAAAAAGTGGTAAAGCAAATGATAAACCATCTATTATAATTTTATCCATTATTCTTTACCTCCTTTTTTTCTTCTTCTAATTTATCCTTAGATTTTGATAAACGATATTTTATATATGCTCCACAGGCACTAAATAAAAGAATAATACCTGTAATAACAGAAGATATTTCCTGTTCTATTCCTGCTTGTGAGCTCATATATGCACTACCTTCACTTATGATATTAATTACAAATGAGGAAAATATTATTCCTATTGGATTACTGTTTCCCAGTAATGCTACTGCAATAGCATCAAAACCAAGACTTGGTAAAACTTTTGGTTGAATGGAACCAAAGTAGCCTAAAAAATATGTAACTCCAGCTAGTCCGGCTAAGGCTCCTGATATAACCATTACAGTTACTATTCTTGAACCAACAGGAATTCCTATATATTTAGCTCCACTTCTACTTGAACCGACTGCCTTAATTTCAAATCCTAAGTTTGTCTTATCGATTAAGAATTTTATTACAAAAACAACAACAATAGCTAATATAATTCCAAGGGGTATATCCATTCTATAATTTCCTACTTGTGTATTCATTAATGTTAACCTGGACTCACTGGATACTGCAACTGATTGTCTAGATACCGGGTCAATATATCTGGTATTAATAAAAAAGCTTGTTGTATATTGTACTATATAGTTAATCATTATAGATGCTACTACTTCATTTATATTGAATTTATACTTTAAAAATCCTATTAAACCACCGACTAGTCCACCAACTACTATTCCTATAATAATAACTAAGGGCTTTGCTATATAGGCATTAAGTCCAGAATAACCTATTACTATAGTCGCTATAAAACCTGAGGCTAGCATTTGTCCGGAAACACCTATATTAAATAAACCACCCTTTAAAGCTACCGCCACTGCTAAAGCTCCAAATATCATTGGTGTTAAAGAATTTAAGAAACTGGCAAAGTCTGTTATCATTCCTTTACTTCCGGCATATCTTAATTTTGGAGCAAGTCCTGAACCTCGAAGTAAATTATATAAGGCTGAAAAAGGATTTTTCCCTAAAACTGCAAGAATTATAGCACCTGCAACTAGACTTAGTAAAATAGAGAATATGGGAATAGTAATAGCTTGTCTTTTTTCATCTCCAAAAATTTTTAAAAAGAACCTTCTTAATACCTTCAATTTTTCTTCACTCCCATCATATAAGCCCCTACTTCTGTACTAGTCATTTTGTTAGCATCTTCTACCTTTAGTAGCTCACCATTATATATAACTCCAATAGTGTCTGCTAAGTTCATAACTTCTTCTAGTTCTAAGGAAATTAATAAAACAGCCTTCCCTTTATCTCTTTCTTCTATAATGTATTTATGAATATTAGATACTGCACCAACATCTAATCCTCTTGTTGGTTGAACGAAAATTAACAATGGAGTATCCTGTTCAATTTCTCTACCAATAATTACTTTTTGTTGGTTTCCTCCACTCATTGAACGTACTATTGTATTTCCGCCTTGACTACTTCTAATATCATATTTCTCTATTAATTGTTTTCCATATTCTTTAAATTTTTGATAATTTAATACTCCATTTTTAGAAAACTCTTTTTTATAATAATTTTTTGAAGATAGATTGTAATTTAAATTAAAATTCATAATTAGGCCAACATTTTGTCTATCTTCAGGTATATAGGCAATTCCTTCTACATTTCGCTCTCTTATGGACCAGTTGGTAATGTCTTTGTTGTTAAGCTTAACTGTCCCTGATTTAACTTCTAACATTCCTGCTATAGCATCTGCCAGTTCTATTTGACCATTTCCTGAAACTCCTGCTATTGCCATAATTTCTCCACCATGAACATTAAAGGAAATATCTTTTACAACTTTAATTTTTTCATTATTTTCAACATTTAAATTTTTAACTTCTAAAACTATATTTTTAAAACTGGCTTCTTTCTTTTCTAAAGTTGTTTCTATATCCCTTCCAACCATTAAATTTGACATGTCTTTTGTAGAAACATCTTTTGTATTTACTACATCTACTAATTTTCCCCGTCTTAATATAGCGCACCTATCTGCTACTTTTTTTATTTCTTCTAGTTTGTGGGTAATTAAAAGTATTGTCTTTCCACTATTTTTAAGATTCACTATAATCTTCAATAAATATTCTATTTCCTGTGGTGTTAGTACTGCTGTTGGTTCATCAAAAATCAATATTTCAGATTCCCTATAAAGCATTTTTAATATTTCCACTCTTTGCTGAATAGAAACATTTAAATCCTCTATTTTTTTCTTAGGGTCTACCTCTAAGCCATATTCTGTAGAAATCTTTCTAACTTTTTCATTTGCAGTTTTCATATCTACATAAGGTAAGAATCCTAAAGCTCTTTTTTTAGGCTCAATACCCATAACAATATTTTCCGCTACTGTATAATTTGATACTAATTTAAAGTGTTGGTGTACCATGCCTATGTTTAAATCCGTTGCATGATTTGGAGATTTTATTTCCTCTTTTTTCCCATTTATGTAAATTTCTCCACTATCTGGCTCATACATACCGAATAACATACTCATTAAGGTTGATTTTCCAGCTCCATTTTCACCAAGTATAGCGAATATTTCTCCCTTTTTTACTTGAATAGTAACATTGTCATTTGCAATAATACCCGGAAATTTTTTTGTTATATTTTTCATTTCAACAATATATTCTGACATAATTCCTCCTGAATAATAAAATTAAGACTGCTAAAAAGCAGTCTTTAATTTTACTCAAGTCCTTCAAAATCCTCAGGTGTAGTTTCACTAAAGTTTGAAGGTGGTACAATCTTTCCTTCTTTAACTGCAGTATATACTTTTTCTAATTCTTCTAATGTTTTTTCTGACAGTTGATGTCTTCCTTCTTCTTTTACATAGCCAGTTGAGTCAGTGTCTGCTTTCAATAATGCATTTTCACCTTTAAACTTACCTGCAGCCATATTTTCTAATTGTTTTTCAACATTCATTCCCATTATTTTTAGTCCAGATGTAATAACTATGTTTTTGTCGCCACTTTTACCATCATCAAATTGGTCAACATCACAACCAATTACTTTTATATCATCGGCTTCTTTAGCTGCTGTAAATACTCCATTACCAGAGTTACCTGCTGCTACAAACATTATATCTACATCTTGGTCAATTAATGCATTTCCTACTACTTTTCCTGTAGCTTCATCGTTGAAGTCTCCTATGTAGTTACCTCCAACATTATTTTTATTAACATCTTCTCCCGCATAGGAAGGTAGTTCAATTATTTCTGCTTTTGCATCTAAATGTTTTACTGCGTAGTTTACACCGGCTTCAAATCCAAATTGATAGTTTACATTTGATGGAAATGCAATACCGTTTACTACTGCTATTTTTCCGGTTTTAGTTTCTAATGCTGCTGCTACTCCTGCATAAAATCCACTTTCTTGTTCAGCAAATTGCATAGCATAAACATTTTCTAATTCTACTTCTTCACCACTTGCATTTGTAGGATAAGAATCTACTAAAATAAATTTAGTATCAGGGTTTTCTTCTGCAACTGCTCCAATTCCTGCAAATTGGTAACCACAAGCTACAATAACATCATAATCAGCTACAATATCTGAAACTTGTTTAACTCCTGCCGCTGGGTCTCCTGTTGGTTCTTGTATTGGAGTAACTTTTGCATCAGGATGATTTTCGATAAAGGCTAAAATTCCCTCATAGTTATCTTGGTTAAAGGAACCATCGTCTACACCGGATGGACTGGAAACTATAGCTATATTTAAAGCATCACCCTTATCTTCAACTTTACCACCTGCTACGTCAGTACCAGTTTCCGAATTATCTTTTCCACCGCCACAAGCTACAAGTAACATTGAAGCTACAAGTAACATAGCAATTAAAATTAAATTTTTTTTCTTCATTATTTCCTCCTATTTTTTTGATATCTTAAGTAGACTCTCTTTAAAAGGTGGTCTACATATACCTTTCTCAGTAATTATGGCTGTAATTAAACTGTTGTCTGTAACATCAAAGGCAGGATTATATGTATTAACCCTTTTTGGTGCCATAGGCTTTTTATAAAATTTTTCCTTTATTTCATTACCATCTCTTAACTCTATTTTAATATCATTACCTGTTTTACATCCCATATCCAAGGTTGATGTAGGTCCAAGTACATAAAATGGAATATTATAATATTTTGCTAGAATGGCAACGCCACTTGTGCCAATTTTATTTGCTACATCACCATTGGCAGCTATTCTGTCACATCCTACAAGACAAGCATTAATCCAACCATTTTTCATAACAATACTTGCCATATTATCGCAAATTAGTGTTACATCTACATCTGCTTTATCCAGCTCATAGGAAGTTAGTCTTGCTCCCTGTAATAAAGGTCTTGTTTCATCAGCAAAAACTCTAAAATTATAACCTTTCTCCTGACCAAGTAAAATTGGACCTAGTGCAGTTCCATATAGGGATGTAGCCATTGGTCCTGCATTACAGTGGGTTAAAATACCATCTTCTTTTTCCAATAGTGACAATCCTAATTCCGATATTTTCCTACACATTTCTATATCTTCTTCTTGTATTTCAATTGCTTCTCTTTCAAGTAAGTCTACAATGTCGTCAATGCTTTTTCCCTTGTTTGAAATTACAACTTTTTCCATTCTTTCCAAGGCCCATGAAAGATTTACTGCCGTAGGTCTTGATGAGTTTAAATATTCCTTATTTTCTTTAAAAACACTTAAGAATTCATTATAATCATCTGCATTTATATTTTTAGCTAAAATATAAATTGAGTAGGCAGCACAAATTCCTATAGCTGGTGCTCCCCTTACCTTTAACTCAAATATAGCATCGTACATTTCCTTAGCTGTTTTCAATTCTAAGTATATTTCTTCATTTGGTATTTTTGTTTGATCTAATATTACTACTGCTGACTTATTTTCATTTAAATTTACATTCGTTGGTTTCATTTCTCACCCTTATTTTATTCTAAACCCAATTTTAAATTCTTTTGATTTAAAAGCTTCTTCAAATTCTTCTAATTTAAAAAATTTAATATTAGGAAAATTTACATATCCTTTTTCCAATAATGATAAAGCCGGCTTAAAAGGACCACATCTACTACCTTTAATGGTAATTTCATTTACTACAAAATAGCTTAGGTCAATATTTATATTATTGGCATAGGTGCTTTTCACAACTATAACCCCTTGTTTTCTAGTAATTTTTTTAGCTGTATCAAATCCTGATGGACTACCCGTTGCCTCTATAACTATTTCATAGCTATCATCTGTACTAGTTGTTGTTTTAGCAAATGCTTTAAAGTTTTCTAACTTGTCACTATGTTTTCCAATTATGGTTAAATCTGCTCCTGTTAGTGCAACTACTTGAGAAATCATAAATGATAATCTACCATCTCCAATTACGGCAACCTTTGTACTTGGTTTAATATGAACTTGGTCCAGTATTTCAATTGCAGCGGCTAAAGGTTCTGTAAATAACGCTTTCTCGCTTGCTAAATTATCCGGAATTCTATGCAATAACCTTGTATCCCAAGTTAAATATTCTGCAAAAACGCCATCATGGTTATCGATGCCTATAACTTCCCTAGTTAGACAATGTTTTTCCCTATTGCTAGTACAATAAATACAATTACCACAACCTCTATTTATATCTGCAACTACTCTTTTGCCGATTAGGGATTTATCCTTTGAATCTTCTACTACCCCTACAAATTCATGTCCTAATATTCCTTTAAAGTCTGGCCTATATCCCTTCATTATTTCTTTGTCGGTGTTACAAATTCCTGCTAGTTCAATTTTTATTAACGATTCATTTTCTTTCCTTGTTGGCTTACTGTAGTCTTCCACATAGGATAATTTTTCACCATTATAATATAGGGCTTTCAACTATATTTCACTTCCAATCTTAATAATAGAATCTGTAACTAGTTTTTTAAAAAGTGGAGCCACCTTATCAGCTGTTTCAGCCACATCTTCATGGGTTAAAGGCGTTTTCGATATTCCTGCTGCCATATTTGTAATACATGAAATACCACAAATTTTCATTTCCATATGTTTAGCAGCTATAGCCTCACATGCAGTACTCATTCCAACTGCATCAGCTCCTAAAATATTACACATTTTAATTTCTGCAGGACTTTCAAAATTAGGTCCTGTTAATTGAAGATATACACCTTTTTGAACCTTAATATTATTTTCAAAAGCTGCTTCTTCTATTTTCTCAATTAAGTCTTTACTATAAATCTCAGACATATCAGGAAATCTTGTTCCTAACTCCTCTATATTTTCTCCTATTAAGGGAGATGGAACAAAAGAGCCTATTTGATCTTTAATTATCATAAAATCTCCTACTTGGAAATTTTCATTTACTCCACCAGTAGCATTTGTTAAAAATAATATATCTGCTCCCATTTTCTTCATTAATCTAATTGGCAATACAACTTCTTCCATTGTATATCCTTCATAATAATGAACTCGACCTTGCATAATAACCAAGGGTATATTATTTATATACCCAAAAACAAATCTACCTTTATGACCTAGTACCGTTGAAGTAGGAAATCCTTCAATATCCTTATAGTCAATAGCGGCTTTGATTTCTATTGTATCTGCAAAATCGCCTAATCCTGAACCTAATATTAAAGCTATTTTAGGCTCAAAGGGAATTTTTTCCTTAATGCTATTATATGTTTGTTCCAACCTTGCATATTGTTTTGTCATTGCTTCCTCCTTAATGTCTTTATTTAAATTTTACCAAGGAAAAAACATCATTACAACTTATATGTTTTTTATATATATTTGATATTTTTATAATACCAATAGCAAAAAAAGAGATTATTATTCAATAATCCCATAAACCCCTTGTTTTATTCTTTTTCACTTAAAATTATATTTGAATATTCCTGTAACATAATTCTCATTTTTACTATATCGTCAAAAGAAAATTTCTCCATTAATTTTTTATTTGTCATAATAATAGAATTTACATCGTACTTTTTATGTCTTAAATCAAAATCTTTTCCTTTTTTAGTTACATAGAGATTATAATATTTTCTATTATCTGAATTTAATTCCCTATAGATTAAATCATCATTTTTTCTAAACTCGTTAATCTTTGAGATATAAAAGCAGGCGTTTTATCCCATTTTTTAGCAAGTATATTAGCTGTAATTCCTGGGTTATCAGCAATATCAGTTATTAAATGGGCTTCCAACATGGACAAATTCATATTAGTTCCATAATCTTTAGACTTGTAAATATATTTGTAGTAATTAATTACAAAATCATATACATATTCATTAAATTTATCTAAAACTACATATAATTTCTTTAACTCATCTTCTTCTAATTCATCGATATTGATTTTTTCTAACCTATTAATATCTATTTGTTCAATTTTTTCTAATTGTCTAATATAGTCCCTATCCGTTTTAGTCAATACCTTTGCCCCCTTATAAATAAAAATATAAATAGTATCTACTACCTATTAATTCTAACAGATTGTAGATACTATTAATACTTACTATTTATCTAAATTATAGTATTCCTTCAAATATTTTTTAACTCTATCTAAATTTTCTAAAAGTTTTTTTGTTGGTAGACCAGTATTGATTCGAATAAAGTTTTCACCATTATCCCCAAATGATAAACCATCACTTGTAAAGAAATTACATTGAGTATCTAAAAAGCTCATAAATTTTCCATGTTCTTTTTCTAAATTTTCAAAATTAACCCAAACTAAAAAACTTGCATCTGGTTTCATAACTTTAAAATTATCTCCATACTCTTCAAAGAATTCTATAACAATTTTATTATTTTTATCAATTACTTGCTTTACTTCTTCTAACCAGTCTAAAGCATTGTCATAAGCGGATTTAGTAGCAACTAAGCCTAAAACATTAGCTCTTTCTATACCAATATTTTCATTACATTTAACAAACTCTTTTCTTATATTCTCGTTTTTAATAAATATATTCGAACATTGTAAACCTGCAATATTGAAAGTTTTTGAAGCAGCGGTACAAACTATTGCCCTATCGCCAATAGTGTCGTTAACTCTTCCCAATATTATATGTTCTTTATTATTAAAAATAAGATCTGAGTGAATTTCATCTGAAACTATTAATAAATCATTTTTTTCAACAATTTCAACAACTTTTAATAGATCTTCCTTAGTCCATACTACTCCACCAGGATTATGAGGACTACAGAACAATACTAGTTTCACCTCTGATTTAGAAGCTAATTCATTAAACTTATCAAAATCTATTTTATATTCATTGTTATCATATATTAAAGGACATTCTAATATTTTTCTACCTTGTCCTTCAATTACATCATAAAATGGATGATATACCGGTGTAAAAATAATCACTTCATCTCCAACTTCTGTAAAAGCTCTTACTGAAGTTGCCAAGGCTGATACTATGCCAGGAGTTGTTACAATCCATTCCTTTTTTGCTTCATAGTTGTGATAATCTTTAAAAAACTTTATTACGGATTCTAAATAGGAATCCACAGGTTTAGAATAGCCTAAAGTTTGAGTTTTTGCATACTCAGTTATACCTTCTACAATTTCTGGAGCTGTTAAGAAATCCATATCTGCAACAGACATAGGGATTACTCCCTCTCCTATATTTGAACATCTAGAATCCATGTTTAACCATTTACTAGATCCTGTTTCTCTTCTTGTTAAATAACTTTCAAAATCATATTTCATTGTTTTTTCTCTCCTTAGCAATTTCATAAATAATATTTCTTTGTTCTTTTGTCCATCCCATTAATCCACCTGTATGAATAAACAAAATATTATCTTCCTTAATATTGCCTTTTTCTATTTCCTTAATTAAACCTCTAAATGCTTTACCTGTATAGCAAGGATCAAACACTATCCCTTCTGTACTAGCAATCTTATAGTAGAATTCCAGTTCCTCTCTTGTTGCTATTGCATAACCTTCCCCTACATACAAATCATTTATGTCTATTGTGTCAAAGGAATTAATTTTATTATCTATAGTATTTAAAATATCTACTATTTTTTCCTTAAATTCCTCTTTTGATGAATTAACTGAAAATCCTAAGATTCTTTTATTATTATTTGTATTATAATTGCCATACCAAAGACCGGCATAAGTACCACCTGAACCAACAGGAATAGAGATTAAATCAAATTTTATATTTAAATTTTTCTCTTGTTCGAGTATTTCATTATAGGTGTTTATATATCCATATGTACCTATTTTATTAGACGCTCCTACAGGAATTTTATATACTGTTCTTCCTTTTTTAGTTAGTTCTTCTGCAATTTTGTCCATTTCTTCATCTAAAGATGAATCTTCATTTACTAGATGAACCTTTGCACCTAATATATAATCTAAAAATAAATTGCCTTCAAATTCCTCAATATTTCCCTTGAGAATTAAATGACATTCTAGTCCAAGCTTCGCACAAACCGCTGCCGTTGCCCTACAATGATTTGATTGTAGAGCTCCAACAGTGATTACACAATTACATTTATTATTTAAGGCTTCTTTTATTGAGTACTCTAATTTACGCACTTTATTTCCAGAAGTTTCTGTTCCTGTAAAATCATCTCTTTTTAAATATATATTTTTATTATATTTTTTACTTAACTTTTCTAATTTAATAATTTTTGTTGGTAAATTAGCTAAATTAATTTTATCCATATTTATTACCTAAATTCCTACTTTTCTTTTAACCCAGTCTTTTCCTTCAACTATTCTAGTAACAATCATAGATGCAATAGCATCTCCTGAAGCGTTTAACATTGTTGCAGCTGGATCAACTAAAAATCCAATTGTAGCAATTAATGGAAAAGCTTCTGGTGGAAAACCGAATAATGAAACTATTAACATTTCACCTACAAGACCACCACCTGGTGCTCCTGACAATACAAAGGCAGCTAATACAGAAACCACTATTGCCATTGCATATGTACTAACACCAGTAAAAGGCATATCAAATACACCAAATAAAAAACTTATTTTTACAATTGATGATAATACAGATCCATCCATATGCATTGTAGCTCCCATTGGTAGTACTATATTACTAATATCTTCTGGTACACCCATTTTGTCACAGGCTTCTTTATTAACAGGTATAGCTGCAACGGAACTTTGTGTTGCAAATGCAGTTATTGCTGGATTTGCTATATTTTTAGCCATTCTTTTTACTCCGGTCTTACCACCTGCATAATAAGAATATATTGGGAACATTACAAACATATAAACAAATACCAATGGATAATAAACTATTAATACTCTACCGTAATCTGTAATTAGTTCTGGTCCCAATTCACCTATTAAGTTTGCAAAATATGCTCCTAAACCTATTGGCGCATACATCATTATGAAACTTACTACCTTCATAATTATATCATTTAAATTTACAAAGAATTTTCCAACAGGACTTTCATCCCCACCACAAATGGACATTGCTAGTCCAAATAATATTGCAAATATTATTAATGGAAGCATATGTTCCTTACTTAACAATTGTCCAAAATCTGTAACTGTTAAGGAACTTACAAACATTTCACCTGCCGTTTTAGCTTCTGCCATTTCTGCTGCTTCCGGTAATGTTACATTTGCAGTTGGTGGAAACACATTTACTGTAACTAATACAAAAGCTGATGCTATTAATCCAGTTATAACAAATACTGCTACAGTAGACCCTAAAATTTTTCCCAATCTTTTTAAGTTAACCATGCTTCCAACAGCACTGGTTATGGAAACAAAAACCATAGGTACTACAATTGTAAACATTAGATTTAGGAATATGTCTCCTAAAGGTTTCAACTTAGTAGCTTTTTCTCCAAAAACAGCTCCTATTATTGCTCCGATAACTATTCCACCAATTAGAATTAATGGAAAATACCTGTCAAAAAAACTTTTCTTACTTTCACTTTTACTCATATGTATAACTCCTTTCATTTATAGTTAACTAAGTTAACTGTTAACCAAATTATATATTACTTAAATAAATATGTCAACGTTTTTTTCGTAACGTTTTCACCTCTTGTGAAATGTTTAAAAAACATAAAAAAAGTGTACAATAAAGTACACTTTTATAATTACTATTCTGTTCTTGTTTCCATTTCAATTATTTTGTCTTGGTATATTTTATATAATTCTTGTTCTGTAATTTCTGAACTTTTCTTATCTAAAACTATCTTACCACGTTCTAACATAATTACCCTATCTGAATATTCTACTGCATCTCTCATATCGTGGGTAATCATAACAGTAGTGAGCTTTTTATTTTTTATTAAATCAATTGTTTTGTTCATTACAACTCTGGAGGTTTTTGGGTCAAGGGCTGCAGTATGTTCATCTAATAAAAGTATTTTGGGATGTTTCATCGACGCCATTAAAAGCGACAAGGATTGTCTTTGACCACCTGAAAGTAAATCTACCCTACTATCCAACTTATTTTCTAAACCTAGATCCAATGTTTTTAACTGCTCTTTATAATATTCTATTCTATCTTTTTTAATAAGCTTTCTTAATGTGAATTTTTCATTTTTTTTATCAGCTAATGCCATATTTTCTAGTATTGTTAAAGATGGAGATACTCCCATAGAAGGGTTTTGGTGAACTCTTCCAATATATTTAGATCTTTTTTCCTCTTTATACTTACTAATATCTTCACCATCTATTTCAATTATACCTGCATCTGCCTCTAATGATCCTGCAATTAAATTCATTAATGTGGACTTTCCACATCCATTTGAACCTATTATAGTAGTAGCAGTATTATCTTCAAAAGCTATATTAAAGTCACGAAAAAGATTGTTTTCAAAATCAGTACCTATATTGAAACTCTTATACAAATTCTTAATTTTTAACATTAAATTCGCTCCTTACTACGCTTCTTTATTTGCCAATTTGCATATCCGTTGTTATAGGCAATAAACAACACTACAATAATACCTGTTACCATCTTAAAGTCTGATGGTTGTAATCCAGCTTCTAATGCTAATGCATTTATGGCCTTATATATTATTGCACCTATTAATACCCTAGTTGTACCTCTTAGATTTCTATATCTAAATATAGTATCTCCTATAATTATTGAAGCTAGTGCAATAACTATAGTACCCGGTCCCATTTGCATATCTGCAAATTTTTGAGATTGAGTTAACAATGCACCGGATAATGCTACTAAACCATTTGATAACATTAATCCAATTATAATATATTTGTTTGAAGATTCTCCTAAGGATCTAACTAAGGACTTATTATCTCCTGTTGCTACAAGCATATATCCAGATTCTGTTTTTAAAAATCTGTCAACTAGAAATTTTACAATTGCAACTATAACAATCATCACTATAATTCTATCTATATATTTATTACCAAAAGAAAAATAGTCGAATATTACCTTTGAGCCGGATAATGGCACATTGGCTTTTCCATTAATCCTTAAGTTAATGGAGTATAGAATTGTCATATTTAAAATTCCTGCTAACAATGGTTTTATTTTTAGACCTATACATAGTAAAGCTGCTAATAATCCGGTTAGTGTTCCTAATACAAAGGTACCTATAGTACCAATTACCGGATCTATTCCCATTGTAGCTAATTTTGCAAATAGTAACGCTCCAAATGGAAATGTACTATCGACAGATAAATCTGCTATATCCAATACTTTATAAGTAAGATAAACACCTATACCGAGTATTGTATATATAAGTCCTTGTTCTATAGTAGTATAGATTAAATTCAAAAATGTTCCCCCCAAAAAATTTATTATTCAGCAGAAATTTCTGTTGCATCCTCAAAAACTTTTAATTCCTCATTTAAATCTAGGGCCTTTAATGTTTCAATATTATAATTTTTAATATAGGTCTTAGATTTTTCTACAGGAATATCTTTTGGTGATAAACCGTCAACTAATATTTTCTTAGCCATTTCCGCTGTTTGTTTTCCTAATTCATAATAACTAATACCATTTGATATTAGTATTCCGCCTTGAACATGAGCTTCTTCAGCTCCAACTGTAACTAGTTTATTTTCAATAGCGATTTCTGAAATAATAGAAATACTAGAAGCTATCATATTATCTGTAATAGTGTAAATTCCATCTAACTCTTTTACTTTAGACTGTAAAGCCTGTGTAACATCATTAATACTATTAACGCCTATTTCTATTATTTTTATTCCTAATTCGTCTTCTAATTCCTTAGCTTGTTCAATTTGTACTTCACTGTTTCTTTCACTTGTGTTATATATAATTCCTATATTTTCTATGGAATCATCTATTTCTTTAAATATGCTTAATTGTTCTTTCATCGGTGCTTCATCTAAAGTACCTGTAATATTTCCACCTGGCTTTTCATTTGATTCTACTAATTTTTCTTTTACTGCATCTGTTACAGCTGAAAAAAGTACCGGTGTTTTTTCCTCTGAATCAGCTGTTGCTTGTTGCGCTGCCTGAGTAGTTGGAGTAGCAATGGAATAAATTAAATCTACCTTATCTCCAACGTATTTTTGAACAATTTGTGATGCAACACTAGCATCTTGCTGGGCATTGCTATAATTGATTTTAGCACTTACACCTAACTCGTCTAAACCATCAATAAAGCCTTCCCTGGCAGAGTCCAAAGCTGGATGCTCTGCTAATTGTGCAATTCCTATTGTAAAATCCACATCACTTGAATTTGTTTCTTTTACATTTGTTTTTGTTCCTGTTGTTGTAGTAGTTTTACTACTATTGTTAGAACAACCTATAACCGTAAACATTAATAAAGCTATTAATAAACCAACTCTACAAATTTTCTTCATTTTTATTCCCCCTATTATTCCATGTAGTTCAGTGGGAATAGTGCAAAACTTAGAAAAGTTTTAAATAAAAAAATTATATTATCTATTTCATCAAATAAAAAACGACTTTAGATCTTATAATATAATTGATTTATTTTATACTAAAATATTTTCTTTTAAAAATAAAACAAAGTCCCTTATGCACAACAAGCACAAGGGACTAAAACTTTTCTATTTCCCTACTTTGCTACTATCCTACATAATTAAAATCATTTAAAAATTCTACTATTCTACAATGCTACATTAATACTACTATTTTACTTTTAAAAAATAATAAAGTCAACTATTTGACAAATTCTGCATTTTCAAAAATTGGTAAATTCTTATCTAATCCTAATTTTTCCAAAGTAGTTTCATTTACTTTCATAGTCTTAGTTTTTCCTAACTCTACCGGTATTGTTCCTGGGTCTGTTCCATCAACTAAAATCGCTTTAGCTTTTTCAGCAGCCTGCTTACCCATATCGTAGAATTTAGAACCATTACTTAAAAGAATTCCACCATCTACCTGAGACTCCTCTGCACAAATAGAAATCATCTTTTTCTCATTAAGTGCTTCACTAACTAAGTCTACTGAATTTGCTACCATATTATCTGAAACAACATAAAGTGCATCTATATCTGATAATAGAGTTTGTAGTGATTGTGCCATGTCGTTTATACTATTTATTCCTGTTGTCTTAACTTCCAAACCTACTTCCGGAGCTATTTTTTCAACTTGTTCCACTTGTGTTGTACTATTTTGCTCACTAGTGTTATATATAATTCCAATTGTTTTTATTTCTGGATCTAATTCCTTAAATATTTCCAATTGAGATTTAACATCTGCAGCATCTAAAACACCTGTAACATTTACTCCCGGCTTTTCATGATTATCCATAAGTCCGGCATCAACAGCATCTGTAACAGCAGAGAAAACTATAGGTATGTCTGCTGAAGCTTTTGTAACTGCTTGTGCTGAAGATTGAGTTGCTTGAGTTCCTATGGAGAAAATCATATCTACTTTGTCAGAAATAAATTTTTCTGCAATTTGTGAAGCTACTCCCATGTCCCCTTGTGCATTTTTTTCTTCAAATTTAACATCTACTCCTAGTTCTTCTAGGCCATCTTTAAAACCCTCTCTTGCACTGTCTAAAGCTTGGTGGTCCAACAATTGATTTATTCCTATAGTAAACTCAGCTTTAGTATCTGAAGTTTTATCTGTTGCTGCCTTATCTGTTTCTTTTCCATTGTCATTACTACATCCTGTTAATAAAAGTGACGTTACTACTCCTATTGCCAATATTTTTTTTAAAATTTTCATACCCCAGTCCCTCCGTAATATATATCTTTTAATTATTTTATTTAAAATTACTAAAGTGCTACCCTGACATATTGTGATGATTAAATATTTATATTATAGATTTAGGTAATAAAAAAAGCCTTCATCCCAAAAGGGACGAAAGCTATATTCCGCGGTACCACCCAAATTATGATAAAAAAATCATCACTTGCTATTCTTTAACGGGAATCTCCGAATAAGACTACTTTATTTCACCTTATTAGCTCTAGAGCGAATCGTAAAAAAATCATTTATTGTCTTTCACCAAATAACAACTCTCTAAGAAACTCAAATTTTACTTTTCTCTATCTTTGCATTTATTCCTTATATCATAATATGATAACAAGAGTTTGTCAATATATAATATAATATCAATAACTCTTAATTAATTGGTATAACTCTGTGTCCAAGTCCTATAGATAATTCATTAAGATGAAGTAGTCCAACTGAAATGAATATACAAACTGCAATATGGTCTTCTCCCCTTGCTATTCCAATTTTACCACCTGCATTAAGACCTGAAGCTTTTTCAATTATTTGATTTAATGCCTCTTTCGTTGCACCTAATACTGCTCCGTCATACACATGATTATCTCCAACTAAATTATTTCTTTTAGCACTAACTAATGCCGATTCTAATAATTTAGGTATGGAATTTAATATATTTCCACCTATATTAACTGCACATGATTTTATTCCAACTGTTTCAAACTCTTTTTTTAATTCTCTCTCTTCGTCAAAATTTTCTGATAATGCTAATTTTATTGCAACTTTTGCAACTTCTTTACTTGTTTTCATATATTCACCTCAAATATTTACATAAAAAAAGTATATCATAAAAACTATTATACAAAAATCATAAAGATATTAATGTAATAATATTTTAGTAAAAATGTATACTTATACGATAATAAATTAATGTTTTTTAATAAAATATAAAAAAGATATGGTTATTAATTAAAAAATAACTTTAGTTACCTAAATATAATTGAATTTTATTTCAATAACATATATAATTATATACAATAATTTACAGAGGTGAAATATGAAAAATATAGCAATACTAGGTTTTGGAACAGTTGGACAAGGAGTATATGAAATACTTCTAGAGCGTAGAGAAAAAATAAAAGAAATAATTAACCAGGATTTTTATATAAAAACTATCTTAGTTAACGATATTAACAAGGAAAGAGATATTGTTGATGGCATTACTCTAACTAATGATTTTAATATAATTCTTAATGATCCAGAAATTGATATTGTAGTTGAACTTACCGGAGCTTTAGAAAAGGGATTTGAATATATTTCTAAGTCCTTAAAAGCCGGAAAAAATGTTGTTACTGCTAATAAATCTGTAGTTTCTGCTTATTTTAAAGAGCTTCACTCTACTGCTCTTGAAAATAAAGTTAAGTTCCTCTACGAAGCTTCAGTTGGTGGTGGAATACCAATAATAAAACCTTTAAGGGAAGAAATAATGTTAAATGACATAGAGTCCCTACAAGGAATATTAAATGGTACATGTAATTATATACTTTCGAGAATGTTTAAAGAGAAATTATCATATAAAGACATATTAAAAGATGCTCAAGAACTAGGCTATGCAGAAGCAGATCCTACAGATGACGTTGAAGGTTTAGACACAATGAGGAAATTAAGAATTTTAAGTTCCATAGCCTTTGGCGTTGATATTAGGGAAGAAAATATTGACACTTTTGGTATATCTACAATTGAACTATGTGACGTTGAATATTTAGAAAAAAACAATTCTACTATTAAACTTTTAGCAACATCTACCTTCGATAAAAATAAAGGATATACTGCCTTTGTTGAGCCTACAATTGTTACAAATGAAGATTATTTTTCAACAGTAAGTATGGCTTTTAACTCTATTTCATTTGAGGGTAGCAATGTAGGACCTTTAAAGTTCTATGGTGCCGGAGCAGGAAAACTTCCAACAGGAGATGCTGTTTGTAGGGATATTATTGATATCTTCCTAGACAATACAAGTATTGAAGATTTCCATTTAAAAGAATCAACAAGTTTAAACCATGAAATTAAAGGAAGTTATTATTTAAGAACAGATATAAATGAAGATTTAATTTCCGATTTAAAAAATACTAATAATTTAGAAAAAAATGAAACTGTTGACAATAACAGTATTCTAATATTAAAAAATATTAGTAAGTTCAATATTATTGATTTACTTAAAAAATATAATATTGATGAAAAAGAATATTTCCTTGCAAAAATTGGATATTAATTATATGGGTATAATGTACTTATAGGGAGGTGCGTTATGGTTGACCGTATAAAAATGAAACTCAATTTAGCTGATGGATATTACAAATCAAACGAAGATGTTAATCAGGTTTTTTATGAAATGAGTGATGAATTAGCTAACACTATGTACAAAGCATATTCCAATTCAGTTGATTTTGAAGGTGATACTCTAGAGGATTTTCAAGATGAAATAAGTAATGTTTTCAAGGGTCTTTATGGGGAATTTATGCCTAATCTTTCATCAGTTATAGAAAAAGATGATAAAATAATTGGTGGTTTGTTACTTTGCATTTTTAAAGGTGAGCCGACTATTACCTATTTATTTACAAATCCTGACTATCAAAGAAAAGATGTAGCAACTATACTTTTAGAAAATACATGCTATAAATTATTAAACGAAGGATTTGAATACCTATATCTGTACTTAAACCTAAATAATATTCCTGCTTATAATTTATTTGATAAATTTGGGTTTAATGAAGTAATATATAATAAAAAGAAAAACTTGGAGGATTATTATGAATATAACAACTGAGAATTTTGAACAAGAGGTTCTTAATTCTAATATTCCTGTAGTTATAGATTTTTGGAAAGAAGATTGTGTACCTTGTGCTGCCTTAGAGCCTATTATTGATGAAATTGCAAAAGAAGCCGAAGGTTACAAAGTATACAAGGTAAATATTAAAGAAAATCTTGAATTAGCAAGAAAATATGTTATTTTTAGTGCACCAACAACAATGATATTTAAAGACGGTAAAATGGTAAAGGCTATTTCAGGATATCAAGAAAAAGAAACCATTGTTAATACAATAAAAGAATATTTATAATTTTTATATTTTTTATAAAAAGGTCTTGTTTTAGGATAATATCCAAAGCAAGACCTTTTTAATATTTAGTTTTAATTAAAAACCATATTAGTGTTTTCACATCTATTGATTTTAATGTATATCTTCGATTATATTAATACTATCAGCTAAATTATTCTTTATTAAATCGTATATATTATGTTCACTTATTTCTACAGATGAAATTAATTGGTCAAAATTTTCATACACAAAATAATTATCTGCACTTTCATCACAAAATACTAAATGCCCCATATAATCCCAAAAAACAGAATATTTATGACGATTATATATTATTTCAACTTTATGACCATTTTCCAAAGCATTATAAAATTCGTCAAAACTATAATTTACTTTTAAATCCTTTGTAATTTCATAAAAATCATCTTTAAAAACCGTATATACTAATTCATCTAAAAACTCATCTATTTTATATATTTTTGATTTAAAATGAGCTTCCTTTTTAAAACCTAAATTGTTTAATAAATTATTTGTTTTTTCATCTAAATAATTTATGCTAATTTCCACTCTTCTTGCATTAGACGTAGAAAAAATATAATCTAATAAAATATGTCCTGCTTCTGTGCCATACCCATTCCCTTCATATTCACTAAAGATATTTAAAAATATCCTTGCAGTTACATATTTTTCTTCTTTAAAATACAAATATCCTACTTGATTATTATTTTTCTTCTCCATAATTGCAAAAAATTTATTTTTATTATCTTTCTCTCTTATCATGTACTCAACTTGAGAAATATCCGAAATAAAAAGTCTGTTAATATTATTTTCTATTTCCATACGTGAACTCCAAATAGTCTCAATATCATCATCGTTTAAATCTCTTAAATAAACATTATCCCCCTCAACTACCCTTATATTGTTTAATTCCTCTAAATTATTATATAGTTGAACATCGCCAAAGGTTTTTATTTCACCATTTAAAAAAACAATTGCCCCTTCGTTTCCAACGGAGTAGATTTTTTTCTTTCTTTCCAAAAAATACCTTCTCATAGACTTCCTTTGTTGGTATGTATTTCTATAATGAACTTCTATTTCAAAATCGTCTATAAATCCTAGTCCCTCATAGTACCCATATTCATAGTAATCGTCATCAGGCGTTAAGTGATATTCTTTAAATTGAATCATTGCACCAGCTGAAGCACCCATAATAATTCCTTTATAATTTTTAATAGTATCCACAATATCAAACTCTTTTAATCTACTCATTAATTTGTCTGGATATCCACCTTGAAAATATATAATATCTGCATTTTCAATTTTTCTTTTAGCCGTTTCTCGATTATCCAAAAAATAGTTAAGCCATTTAATATTTTCTTCAAAAATACCATAGTCAAGAAAAGGAGTCGTTAACTTATTATAAGCCTCTCCCTTTTGAAACTTAAATTCTCTATCCCATTCCTTTGGAGTTTTAATATAATCCTCATGAAAAGAAAAAGGAATAATTAAAACAGACATCTTTCTATCAATATAATCTTCTAAGTAAAACTTAATAAAATCCTCATGAAAATTATCTAAATTTAATAATATATTCATAAAATTCTCCTTAATACAATTTAAACAAACACAATACATGTATACCCTATTTTGAAAATAAAAAATGCACTAAAAAAATTAGTGCATTTATAATTTACTATATTATATATTATCTATTACTAAATATATAGTCCTTTACAACTTCCGAAACATTATTTCCTCTAGATAGTACCATTGGATAACCATTCTTTGCTGCATATGGTGCTCCAACTATAGCATCCGGGAATACTTCTCCACTTGCTATTACTGCATGCTTTGGTTTTACATATACTTGTTCTGCCACCAATACTGATGTTTCATATCTGTCAGCACCGGCTATTCTATCTACTGTTGCAAATTTCTTAACTTCATTTGCCACTGTATCTGATACTGAATTAACTCCTCCACCAATGGTAACCTTAGATAAGTTCCAGTCTTTTATTGTTTTTGCTGTACTTTCCGGTAATTGACCCGGTCTTGTTAACAGTATTGGCATATTTTCTTCTACTGCCATAGATGTCATAGCTATGGCATCTGGGAAGTTTGTTCCATCAACTAATACCCCATCTGTTTTACTTCCTGTTAATCCTCTTACTCTATCTCCTACTAGTATTGCTGTATCGTATCTGTCCGGTCCACCTATTCTTTCAACTGTATAAGCAGATAGTTCTTTTTCTACTTTTTCAGATATTGAATTATTTCCACCTACTAATATTACTTTAGTCGCTCCAAGTCTGTTTATTTCAGCCTTTACTTCTGCCGGAATAGCATCTTTTCTTGTTAACATTATTGGCGCATCTAATTTATTTGCAAGTACTGTTGCTGTTAATTCATCTGTATATTTTTCTCCACTTGCCAGTAATACTATGCTGGATTTCTTGTATTCTTTTGCTACATCTGCTGATGTTCCATATCTATCCTTACCAGCTAGTCTGTATTGGACAAAGTCCATTAATTGACTCTCTATGTTTTCAGTTAAGGTAGACCTTCCACCTATTAGGGTTATTTCTTTTATAGTGCCTGTTGGATTTATAGGTTTTTCTGAATCTATAACAGATCTGTCCAGTACCCATTGGGCATATAGAATTGTATCTTTTGTTATTATAAAAGTATCTTCTATTGTATCATTCCCTAATGGATCCTTAGCCCAGCCATCAAATTTATAATCTTTTCTTGCTAAATTACCCGCATTTCCAAATACATCTACAGTTTCACCTTTTTCATACTCTCTGTTGTCTATTGGAACAGTTCCTAAAACAATATCGTCAGCATTAGCATCATAGCTAACTCTATATTTGGGAACTTCTTTCCACACGGCATAGACTGTTGTATCTTCTTCTATGGACGCAATTTCAGTTATTACTTTGCTCTCATCATTATCCGCTTCCAAGGACCAACCTGCAAATGTGTAGCCAGTCTTTTCTAGGTTTCCTTCATTTCTTTTTAAGGTAACCTTACTTCCTTCTTCATATTTGCTTTCATCTATCGGAACAACTCCTCCGGTGTTTCCATTTCCATCATAAACAATACTTACTTCTTTTTTCCAATTTGCATATAAAGTAACATTATTCGTTATTGGTTTTTCAAAATCAAACTCTTTAATACCTTCTTTATCTATTGACCAATAAGTAAATTTATAGCCTTCTTTTTTAGGATTTTCTAATTTTTTTAATTTATTGCCATGCTCAACTTCTTGAGTATTTATAATTTCATTAAAATTATTATCAAAATCAACTTTATATTTTTTTATAATCCTATAATATGTATCAAAATTATTTCCATCATAATTTTTGGTAAACTCTTCTGTCGATTTATAATAAACTCCTGTTTTTAGCCCCTTCCAACTATCTGTATATGGAGTTGTACCTTTAGCTAGTCCTGTATTACCCTTAAAACGAAAATTTAACCCTAGTGTTAGTTTGTTTAAATAAGGAGTATTTAGAAAAATATTATTCATGTTTTTTACTCCAAGCACACTATTTTTTGATAAATCTATTTCTTCAAAATTAGAATTGGCAAACATATAACTCATATCAGTAACTGTGGCAGTATTAAAGCCCGATACATCTAACTTCTTAATATTTTTAATATTATTGAACATATAAGACGTATTTTTTATTTCTTTTGCATTGTCCCACCTTGAAATATCTATTTCCTTTATTTTAACTCCATCAAATAAATGAGACATATTAGTAGTTTTTGTTATATCGAAATTATTTAGATTATTTATTTCTTTTAAATTATTGAAGCCATAAAATAAATAAGACATATCGATTGGCGCCTTTACTTTAGCTTTAAAAGTTATAATTTCAATATCATCTTTGTCTAAAGTTCCATTATTCCAAGGAGCCTCTTCTACAGTTGAAAAACTTCCACCCCCAAAAACGATTTCTTTATTATTATAATATTTCCAATTAGATGTTCTCCACTCACCTTCATCGACTATTTCTTTTGTGGTTTCTCCAGTTTCTTCTTGTCCATTAGTTTTTGCATAAGTTATGTTAAATAATAAGGAAAATATTAAAATAGATAAAATAACAAATATCCTTCTCTTCATACTCTATCACTCCTAGATTTACCTAATTATCTTAAGTATAAAATAGGATGTACCCATTTTCAAATGTTCATATAAAAAATAATAACCCTGATTAATTACTAATATTTTTTATATCAATAAGTAATTAGGGTTATTATAAATCTCAATAGTCCTTATATTCATCAATAGCCTTTTTGGTTTCTCTTATTTTTTTGATATTGTCTTCATAATTTTCAGCTACATAAGCATAAAAAAGGATATCTATAGCCATAAATTGTATGAGTAATGAGCTTGTTGCTGCACTTCTGATTTCTGCCTCCTTACTTTTTACTGTTTTTACTGAAATATCAACCTCTTGATTTAAACTATTGTTTCCAAACTGACTTATTCCAATAGTTTTTATTTTTCTTTTCTTCGCAATTCTTACAATGCGTAAAACCTCATCTGTTTCACCTGAATTTGAAATTCCAATAAAAACTACATCTTTAGGACCTGAAATTAAAGCGGATATTACTTGATGGGAATCTAATAATGAAATTGTTGTTTTTCCTATTCTATTCCATTTCTGAGCAATATTTTCTGCTACTAAGTTTGAAGCTCCTATACCAAACACATATATAATTGATGCTTTTTTTATAACTTCTACTACTTCCTTTACAATTCTATCATCCAATATTTGTATGGTTTCTTCCATTGATCTATAGGCATTAGATAATAATTTGTTTTTGATTTCTGAAATACTTTCATTTGGTGATATATCTGTATAGGATGAATAAGAAGGAAGCTCTATTTCTGCCGATAATTTTATTTTTAAATCAGTAAAGCTTGGTATGCCAATAGACTTGCAAAACCTCATCACTGTTGCTGGACTTGTGTTTGTTGCTTTTGCCAACTTACTGGCAGACATGGTTATAACTTTTTCAGGGCTTTCCAATACAAAGTTTCCAATCTTTTGTTCAGAATTGGGTAACTCCTTTACAATACTAGCTATTCTATTATGAATATGCTTTCCTTCCATACTCTCCTCCTATATATAATTGTATGAACTTGACATTCCTCCTGAGCAAACCATTATAACTTTCATTTTTTTACCTCCTAATTTTTTAGCATCTAGCTTATTTAAAGCTAGAATTAATTTATTTTGCTTATATCTGTATTATACAACTTTAGAAATAATATTTCAAGTTTTATATGATGTTTATTGAAATATTATTACATATTTTTTTCTTATAACATCTTATTCATATAACACTGAAAGAATTACAATAAAAAATATCAGTAGAAGAATATTCTTCAACTGATATTTTTAAAAATTCCAACCATAAAACTTATTAATTAAATTTATTTACCCAAGCTTTGAAAGCTTCAGAAAAATTATTTAAATATTTTTCAGTTCTTTCAACAATCTTACCATCATCAGTAAAACAAGCGCTTGAATCCCCTAAATATATTTCCGGTTGTTGCATCATATATACATTTAAAAAGGTCATACTCTGTCTTAAGTGGTGATTAGCTCCAAAACCTCCTATTGCTCCTGTAGAAGTAGATACTATAGCTCCTGGTTTCCCGTCCCAAACACTAGAACCATAAGGCCTAGAACCAACATCTAAAGCATTTTTTAATGCAGCTGGTACCGATCTGTTATATTCTGGAGTTACAAATAAAAATGCTTCCATTTCTCTAACTTCATCTCTAAATTTAGTCCATTCAGCCGGCACTTTCCCTTCTTGTTCTAAATCTTCATCATAAAATTCTAAATTTCTTATATCTATAAAAGATATTTCAAAATCATTTTCTAACTGTTTTGCAATAACATTTGCCGCTTTCTTTGAATAGGATCCTTCTCTTAAGCTTCCAACTAAAATTCCTAATTTTTTCATTTTCTCCTCCTAAAGTAAGTTGTTTTCTATACATATTTACTTTTACCCAATAAATCCTATTAATAAAACTAAAAGTCGAAAATCTATTTAGATTTTCGACTTCATGGCACCCCCAACCGGACTCGAACCAGTGAATCTCCCTTAGGAGGGGAGTATTATATCCAGCTTAATTATGGGGGCATATTGATTTAAAAGTTTAAATACAATTTCATATTTTCATAAATATCTAAAAACATTCTTTTTAATCTTGTACCAAACCCTGCTTTATTATAATCCTCTTTTACGATTAAATCAACATCATATACTTTACCATTATTTCCTCTTATTGACAATACTCCAACTTTATCTCCCGATTTTATTGGTCCTTTAACATCTACATTCATATCTCCAGATATGGTTAGTCCTTCAGTTTTGTCATATAAAATATCTCTAGTTTGTTTAGGATATACTTCTACTACTCCTGAATCTATACTATTGATTTTTAATTCTTTGTAGATTTCGTCTTCATCTACTACTTTCCCATTTATATAATTTCCATTTATATAATTAAAAATAATTTCTGCAATATTTCTTCTATCATCATTGGAATTTGCTCCCATTATAACAGAAATAAATCTATGTTCTTTTAATGTTTCGTTGGATATTGGCTTAAATGTTGAAACTAAACAATAGCCTGCTGCATCTGTGGTCCCTGTTTTTAATCCATCTATGCCTGCGATCTCCCCTAATAGTGGTATTGTACTTTCTTTCCTTACTTGTAATTCAGGAATTTCCAAAACCTTTGTTGAAGTAAGTTCTAAAATTTCCGGGTAGGTTTCTAGTACATACCTAGACATTGTGTAAACATCCCTTACTGTCATTGTGTTTTCTTCCTTTGTCTCTGGATCAGGAAGTCCTGATGCATTAACGAAATTAGCTTTTTCTAAACCAATTTCTTTAGCTTTTTCATTCATTAATTTAGTAAATTCCTCTTCACTTCCTCCAACGGTTTTTGCTAATGCATACGCTGCATCGTTACCGGAAACAATTACCAAACCTTTTAATAATTGTTCAATAGTAACATTTTGATCCTTTGATAAGGACAGTGAAGAACCTCCAACAGATGCAATGTCTTCTGTTACGGTAATGGAATCAGTTAGGCTTAAACTCCCTTTTTTTATTGCTTCTTTTGTAAGTATATATGTCATAAGTTTAGTAATACTGGCAACAGAAACTACCTCATCTTCATTATAGGAAGATAATATTGTGTCACTATCAAATTCAGCAATTATATAACCTTTCGTAGAATCTTCAAAACCCGGTATTGCTGCAAATGATATATTTGAAAAAATTAATATAATTGTTAATATAAAAGCAAATATCTGTTTTTTCTTTTTCATATTCCACCTCATAATTATTATACAATAAAGAAAATTTATATTAAACTTTGTTAGCATATTGTAATGTTAGAAAATTATTGAGTATATTAAACTACTAGTCTTAACTAGAATATAATTTTAAAGATAAGCCCATGAAATTATTTTTTGAAGATAAAATATTAATAAAGTCTTCATAGAAACTATAGACAACTATTTAAAGAATCCAATAAATTTTTCACAGCGGAATTATGCAGTTGATAAATTAAGAAAAATTAATGAAAATAATTATTTATTATATCGTAAATATGGAAATAATGAAGAAATAGAAAATGTTAAATTAATTTACTCTAAAGAAAACTCCGTTGAATAAAAATGACAGATGAAAGAATAAATTATAGAATTATTTTCATTTTGATTAAAATTAATTCTAATCTAACTTTTGTCAAGGAAGCTATTTATATTGATGAAGGAAATAACTTTATTACTAATCAAGTAGCCAGTTTAGCCAAACCCATTTTTAAAAATGCTTTTTCAAATAATTTAAAAGAATTAAAGTTATTTTGAAAAATAAATTAGTAGGATAGACAGTTGTCTATCCTACTAATTATGCATTATTTAGTTTTTTGAAACTATTTCTTTTCTATTTTTTCTACACCGTTCATATAAGGTCTTAAAACCTCTGGAATAGTTATTGTTCCATCTGCATTTTGACAGTTTTCAAGTATTGCAGCTAATGTTCTTCCTACAGCTAATCCTGAACCGTTTAAAGTGTGTGCAAATTTAACTTTTCCATTTTCGTCTCTGTATTTTATGTTAGCTCTTCTTGCTTGAAAATCCAAGAAATTACTACATGAAGAAATTTCTACATATCTATTATAGCTTGGCATCCAAACTTCTATATCGTAGGTTTTTGCAGAAGAAAATCCTAAATCTCCTGAAGATAATATTACTACCCTATAAGGTATATTTAATTTTTGTAGTACTTCTTCAGCGTCATTTGTTAACTTTTCTAATTCATCATAACTTGTTTCTTGATCTGTGAATTTAACTAATTCAACCTTGTCAAATTGATGATTTCTAATTAAACCTCTTGTATCTCTTCCTGCTGAACCTGCTTCTGCTCTAAAACAAGGTGAATAAGCAGTATAATGAATAGGTAATCTTGCTCCATCAATTATTTCATCCATAAATAGATTTGTTACAGGTACTTCTGCTGTCGGTGCCAAGAAAAGATCCTTTTGTGGCACATAGAACATATCTTCTTCAAATTTTGGTAATTGACCTGTTCCAAACATAGCTCTTCTATTCATCATTACAGGAACCCAAATTTCTTCATATGTTTGATCTATTGTATGTAAATCAAGCATAAAGTTTATTATTGATCTTTCTAGTCTTGCTCCTAGACCTTTGAATACAGAAAATCTTGAACCTGAAATTTTAGTTCCTCTTTCAAAGTCCAATATATCCAAATCTACTCCTAAATCCCAATGTGCTTTAGGTTCAAAATCAAATTTAGTAGGCTCTCCCCATTTTCTTACTTCAACATTGTCTGAATCATCTTCTCCTTCTGGTACTTCATCAGCTGGAGTGTTAGGAATATTTGCTAAATAATTATATATTTCATCATCATATTTTCTTACTTCCTCATCTAATTCCTTAACTTTATTTGATAATTCCTTCATTTGAGCAAATACTTCTGTGGTGTCTTTTCCCTCTTTTTTCAATATTGGAACTTGTTTAGAAATCTTGTTTTGCTCCGCTTTCATTTCTTCTACTTGCTTAATGGTATTTCTTCTTTTTTCGTCAACTTCTAAAAGTTTATCTATTGGAAAATCTCCATGTCTTTTTTCTAAAGCTTTTAAAACTCCCTCTTTATCCGCTCTTAATCTTCTAATATCTAACATAATTCCTCCTTATATTTTAAATAAACTACGCCACTACTATAAAATATAGATATAATAAAATCTACTAATTAATTATTTTTTCTTACAGGTATAAATTATTTTTAACAATTAATTTGTATATAAGCTTATTAAATAAAAAACTCGTCCCTTAACAAAAGGGACGAGTAAATACCCGCGTTGCCACCCTAATTACGATAAAATATCGTCACTTATAGGCCTTTAGCTCTAGGACGGATTCTATAATATTCAACATTTGCTTACACCAGCCGCAAACTCTCTATGCTTGAAAAATTATATACTATTTCCTTTCATCGCTAATATGAAATTATAAATAATTATACCATATACTTGGTTTATCAACAAGTAAATAACTAATTCCATCTTAATTTATAATATTAATTAATATAATAATACAAGCTATTAATGATATTGTTTAAAATCAAAATTTTCTTTTATAAATTCTATATCTTGAGCTACACCACTAAAATCCCCAGATACAACATCACCATATTCTATAACAATATCGGCTTTTGGAGTGTATTCTTTATATAATTCTTTAAAACGATTAAAATCTAAAGTTCCTTTAAATATTCTGTCGTGATTATCATCAAAACCATTATTATTATGAACATGATAAGCTTTTATTTTATTTTGTAAGGTCTTAATTATATTTTCTAAATCCCAACCATTAGCATTTATATGACCTATATCTATTAAAATATAATTTTCTATTGTTAAACATTCTTCTATAAACTCTTTTTCTGTAAATAGATTATTTCCTATAGAATTAACCCCTGCATTCTCAACATATATGGAAATATCATATTCTTTACTAATTTCATTTAGTTCTAATAAGTTCAATCTTGAATTATAAATCATCTCTTCTTTTTTATCTGCACTTACAACTTTATTATTATGATGAAATACAAAATACTTTCCATTTAATGTTTTTTCTAATTTAAAAACTTCTATACAATCATTAATTGCTTTATTATATTCTAAACTACCTTTAGGTGCACTATGTTCTATATTATAATATGGTCCATGAAAGCTAATTGGATATTTTTTTAATTCATCAATAGATTCTATTATCTCTTTAATAAATTTTCCATCTTTTAAAATTGGAAATATTTCTATGCCTATTTGATTTTTATTGTCTATCATTTTAAAAAGTTTAAATATATTTAAAAAAGAAGTTTTAGCATAAATATTAGTGCTTACATAAATTGTCATAATTTTCCACTTCCTTTGGATAACCTATATTATTTTCAGTTTTCTCATTAAAAAAATGCAGCTTATAATCATTAAAAGAAATACTAACTTTATTTCCTATTTTCCAATTTTTATAATCATCTAAAACTATCCATTCATCACCATCTATATCGACTGCTATAGCATAATTAGGACCAAGGTTTTCTATAAATTTTATAACTCCATCAATTGAATTATCTACTTTTTCTTTTGTAATTTTTAAATGTTCAGGCCGAATTCCCACTATTAAATTAGAATTATTGTTTCTCTTTAATATATCTTCCCAAATTTCATTAATTGTTATATTTTGTTTTTTAATAATTATTTTATTTTTCTCCATTTTTACTTTTTTTAAATTCATTTTAGGATTTCCAATAAATGAAGCCGTAAATACATTACTAGGATAATTATATACTTTTTCAGGAGTATCTATCATTTGAATTCTCCCCTCATTCAATAAGGCTATTCTATGACCTATTGTCATAGCCTCTACTTGATCATGGGTAACATAAACAAAGGTATGTTTATACATTTCATGTATTTTAATTAGTTGTTTTCTAGCATTATGGCGTAATGTAACATCTAAATTCGATAATGGTTCATCTAATAGAAAATAATTCGATCTTTTTACTACTGAACGAGCTAAGGCAACTCTTTGCCTTTGTCCTCCCGAAAGTTCTTTAGGTAACCTATCTTTATATTTTTTTAAATCTAACATATTGAGTACTTTTTCCAATCGTCGATTTACTTCTTCTTTATCTATTTTACTGGCTTTAAGACCAAATGTAATATTTTCTGAAACAGTCATATTTGGATAAAGTGCATAATTCTGAAAAACCATAGCAATGTTTCTATGTCCACTTTGCATATTAGTAGCATTTTCTCCATTTAAATACAATTCTCCTGAAGATATTGTTTCTAATCCTGCTATCATACGCAATATTGTTGATTTTCCACATCCAGAAGGACCTAATAATACAAGTCTTTCTCCCTCTTTTATTTCTAAATTTAAATTTTCTATAACCGGTGTATCTTTATATGATTTATATACATTTTTTAACAATATTTCTTTCATTCTTACTCCTATTTAACTCCTGCTGATACAAATGTTCCTATTATATATTTTTGAAATATTAGGTACAATGCTAATGGTAATATCATTGCAATTACTGAAACAGCCATTGCAACTGAAAAATTAGTTCCACCTTCTGAACTTATGAAGTTCTGTAATGCTAGTGGCAGTGTGTAGTTTTCTGTAGTTTTTAATACTAAAACAGGCCACACATATTCATTCCAAGCTGTTATAAAAAACCAAATTCCTGTCGAATAAACTGCATGTTTGCTTAGAGGAAATACAATCCCCCTCATTATAGTTCTGTCATTTAAATTATCTAATTTTGCAACTTCTATTAAACTCTTTGGTATTGAGCGCATTGTCTGTGTTAGTAAAAATATTCCCATTGCATCTGCTAATTGTGGCAATATAATTCCCCAAATTTTATCTATTAAACCAAGCTTTGATATAATCAAATAATTTGGAATCATCGTTACAGTAAAGGGAACAAACATAGTTCCAATAAAAATAAAATATAGTAATCTTTTTCCCCTAAAAGTACCATAAACTATTGCATATGAAGCAAAAAAAGAAATGAATAGTTTTATTAATGTAATTGCTGTTGCAGCAATAAATGTATTAAAGGTAATTTTAAAAATTGGCAAAGATTCAAATAAATACTTATAATTTTCCAAAGTTATTTTCCTAGGAATAATATCTAAAATAGTATGATAAGCATCCTTAAGGGGTTTAAAAGAATTACTTATTGAAAATATAATAGGATATAAAGATATTATAATTATTAGAATAAAAATAATATGCCAAATTATATTTTTCTTTTTTTTAGTTTTCATAATAAACTCCTTTTTCTACAAATTTAAATTCTAGTATCAGTAATATTGCAAATATTATCATAGTTATAACTGACAAAGCTGAAGAACTTCCTGTATTATACATTTCAAATGCCTGTTGATAGGAACTATATATTAAATTTGAACTTGCATTATCAGGTCCTCCCTGAGTTATTACCTTAATGGGAGTAAATACATATTGAACTCCCTGAACTATCGTTATAATAAAAATATATACTCCTGTTGCACTACTCATTGGTAAAATAATCTTTAAAAATATTTTTGTATTTGATAAATTATCTAATTTTGCCGCTTCAATTAATTCTCTTGAAATACCAGCAATTGATGCATATAATACAATAAAGTTATATCCAAATACTTTCCATGACGTTATTAAGCTTATTACAACAATTACCCAACCTTCCATTTTACTCCAAAAAGGAATACTAAGTCCTATTTTACCTAATATGATAGATAAAGGACCTGATACAGGATTTAAAATCCATGTAAATAATATGGAAGCCACTACTAATGAAATTACCGATGGAATAAAAATTAAAGATTTATAGATATTCTTAAATTTCGTTATGATTTGTTCCAAAACAAATGAAAGTATATATGGAATAACACAACAAAAAATAGTTAGAAGAATTATATACAAAAGAGAATTTAAGATTATTCTATAATTGTCCTTATTTTGAAAAATCGATATATAGTTTTCTAAACCTACGAATTCTTTTTTAGGTGAAACCATATTCCATTTGAAAAAACTTAAATATACTGTATATAACAAAGGAATTACCATAAACAAGATAAATACTATTAAAGACGGGGCAAGATAAATTAAAGATTTAATATCATTTTTATTAAAATTAAATTTCTTATTTTTAATCAATATTAACAATCCTTTCATTATTTTATAGGAGCCGATAAAATCGACTCCCTTATAATTAATCTAATAATTTATTTATTTCTTCTTGGGTTTTATCCATAGCCTCGTCTACTTCTACTTTTCCAGTTAAAATTTGATCCCTCATATCCAATAATTTTTGCTCTGCTTCTAAACCGGAATTGCCTGGAAAAGAAACCCATGGAACAACTTTATCCATTTGCTCAATTGCCGGTTTCATCATAGTATTTTCTTCTAAAAATTCTTTTAAACCATTTTCTGATTCTGCTACATCCTTACGAGGAGGTACATAGCCTGTTCCTATTGTCCACTTAGCCATATTTTCAACACTATATAAATATTTTATAAATTCCCAAGATGCAGCTTTCTTTTCATCATCAGCAGAGGTTATGGAAAGCATAGCTCCTCCAGCAGGTAAACGGGCTTCCTTGCCTTCCCATGATGGTGACTCTATTGCTGTAATCTCAAAGTTGGAATTACTTTGAATATTATTTCTTTGGGCTATAGTTGTATAAATCATTGCTACATCCCCTCTAATAAAGCTTTGAACTCCTTCTTCCCAACCTATATTCAAGGCAGTTTCATCTTTTAAAACCATATCCGCCCAAAGTCTATAAGCTTCTTTACCTTCTTCTGATGCAAAAGAAGCTTTCCCATCTGTAATAAATTTAGCACCATTACTTTCTAGTACTGCCTGTGTAGCCCAATTATCCATTGGTTCCTGGATATAAATTCCATATTTCCCTGTTTTTTCTTTAATAGTCTTAGAAATATTCTTTATCTCTTCCCAAGTAGCAGGACCATTTTCATCTAAACCAGCTTCTTTTAATAAATCCTTGTTTAAATATAATACTGGAGAACTTAGGGAATAGGGTATTCCAACTTGTTTTCCCTCTTTGTTCTTTGCTAAGTTTAAAATATTTGGTAAAAAATTATCTGTTAGAAAAGATGAGTTTTCCTTATCGAATTCATCTATAATCTCCTGTGGTTCACTATATTCAAAATTTTCAGAAAAATAATCTAAAAAAGCCCATCCTACTTGAACAATATCCGGAGATATACCAGATGCAATAGAAGCCTGCATATTTTGCATTAAGCCCTTATACATATCAGGATTATATTTTTCTACTACCTCAATTTTATCTTGAGATTTATTAAAACTATCAACTATTTCCTTTACAGTTTTTCCTCCTTGAGTATCAGCATTTACATGCCAATATTCTATTTTAACCTTTTCAGAAGCTTTGCCTTCAGTGTCTTTTATATTAGCATTAGAAGAGTTACATGCTGTTAAGGAAACAATTCCCATAGTTAAAATAAAAACTAATAATATAGATTTTTTTAAATTTCTTTTCATAATTTCCCCTTTCAATTATTATTTAATTAAATATTTAACTGTATTAATTCTAAATGAAGTCTGTAAAATTTATATAATGGAAATGTTAATTATTTTATACGAAAAATTAAGAATTATTTTAAAATATTGTTTTTCTTATATTTTTTATAAAAATATACTGAATTAATGAAAAGAATGTTAAAATTAAATAAAAAAATTGTTTTCCTCACTCTATTACAATAAAAAATTCTATTGAAATTAATGGTTCTATAATTTATGGTGTTGGTGAAGAAAAATGAAAATCTTCTCCAGCACCATTTTTTTATAAAAAAAGAGACATAACAACCATTTTTCCGATACAATAAATTCACTACAAAATACCAATCGGAGGTCATTATGTCTACAAGTAATTATATCTTAGATTTCTTAGGAATAAAAGATAAGAATATTAAATTTATTAAATTCAGCAATAACATGAGAAAGAACAATGTAACATATAAAGTTATAGACGCTAAACTTTCTTATACTCCTAATGTTTGTCCAATTTGTGGAAATATGGACAAGAATGCAATTATTAAGCACGGAAATAAAATATCAAATATTAAACTTCTTCCACTAAATGGAGATCCTACTATTTTAAAATTAAGAAAACAAAGATTTTTTTGTAAAGAATGTTCTCATACTTTTACAGCAAAAACCAATATTGTAGAGAAAAATTGTTTTATTTCAAATAGGGTAAAATTACATATAACTGAAAATCTAACTATGAAAATAAGTCAAAAGGATATTGCTAGGTTAAATTACGTATCTTCTAATACTGTTAGTCGTTCTTTAGAGGCTAATTATAAGGCTTTTAGAGTTAACAAGTCATATCTGCCTGAAACTTTGTGTTTTGATGAATTCAAATCCACTAAAGATGCTAAGGGCAGTATGAGCTTTATCTTTTGTAATGGTGATAGGAAGAATTTTAATATTATAGATATTGTTGAAAATCGTACTCTCCCTTATTTAACTAAATATTTTAGAAAGTTTACCTATAAAGCAAGAGCAAATGTGAAATATATTTGTATAGATATATATAAACCTTATATGTCATTAATTAAGGATGTTTTTCCTAATGCTCAAATAGTTTTAGATAAGTTTCATATTGTAAATCTTATTGGCAGGGCTTTGTTAAAAACAAGGATTGAAATAATGAAAAACTTTAGTACTTCCTCTATTGAATATAAAAGACTAAAAAGATATTGGAAGCTAATTCAAAAGGATTCTTCTAAACTTGATATAATCCACTTTAGTAAATGGACACATTTTAATAAGTGGAAAAGCACATCTGATGTAGTAAATGAAACTATAGCCGTTGATGATAATTTAAAGAAAACATATGAGGTTTATCAAATTCTTTTATCTGATATTAGATGTGAAAATTCTAAAAGATTAAGGGAACATTTAACTTTATTTAAGGATACAGTAAGTGAACAAATGGAAGTAGCTATAAACACCTTGTTAAAATATTTTGAATATGTGAAAAACACTTTAAGTACGAACATTACAAATGGACCCTTGGAAGGTACTAATAATCTTATTAAAAGTATAAAAAGAATAGCTTTTGGATATAGGTCATTTTATAATTTTAGAAATAGAGTTTTTATAATTAAAAATTTAATGAAGCCAATAGAAAATTATCAGGCAGCTATATAGCTGCCTGATATAAAAGTAGTTTGTTATTTTATTGTATACCAACACCATTTGACAAAGAACCAAATTAATCAATAGAATCTTTAAAATTTAAAAATAAAAAACGGTCCAAGTTTCTTAACCTGAACCGTAAATTTTTATTAAAAAATATATATTTAGTTATTAAAATTTTCATCTTTTAAAGAATTATTATAGTTTATCATTTTAATTAACTCTTCACTATTCATTTCCATTTTTGATTTTCTATTAAAATATTTTTTCCTGTCATAATATAGGCTGGAAATAATCGTATTTCATTATAATATATTTCTCCATGTCTTAATTTGTAAGTTGATATTGAAGGAATTATATTTTTCTTATTGGTTTTCTTGCTAATTATATTAACTGATTTTTTTGCAACATCTCCCATTAACATAATTGATTTAAGATTAGGAAATAGTTTAATCTCCTCAGCCAAAATAGGAGAAAACTTCTTTATTGTATCTAGGTTTATTTTTTATCTTTTTTAAGCAGTTTAATAGCATTTGTTATATATATTCCCATATCTAAATATCTTTAATACTATTAACTTTATGGCCTGATTTTTCAAAAAGAATTTTTGTTGTATCCATATAGGCCGAATTATTATCTATAGCATAGAAATTGTCGCAATTTTTTTCAGGCACTACTTCATTAATCATAATAGTTTCAATTCTATCTAAATCAATATTAATTTTAGGAAAGTATGAAATAGTTTTATTATATTCATCCTTATAATTTTCATAAATAAAATCTTTTAGCTTTTATATAATATTGGACATTTTAATCCCCTTTAAATAAAGTTAATAATTCTAATGGCTTATTTACAATATAATCGGCTTTAGATTCTTTTAATTCTTCTAGACTACCATAGCCATAGGTTACTCCTACTGTCTTTAAATTAAACTTCCTTCCTCCTAAAATATCGAATTTAGTATCACCTATCATAAAGGATTTTTCCTTTTCAATTTTAATATTATCCATAATATATTGTAACACTTCATTTTTATGGGCTATTTTATGGTCAAGGGAAGCCCCTCCTATAAAATCAAAATAATCAGTTAATTTGTGTTGCTTCATTACCTCTCTTGCAAATATTTCCGGTTTAGACGTAGCAAGGATTATTTTATTATCTTGTTCTTTTAATTTTTTAATTACATCTACTATTCCATCGTATAGTCTATTTTCATATACACCATATCTTCCATAATATTCCCTATATACATTTACAACTTCTATGGCTTTTTCTCTGGTAAAATTATAATTTTCCATATAGGAATCAACTAAAGGTGGTCCAATAAAACTATTTAACACCTCTTCCCTATTTTCTTCAATTCCTTCTTTATTTAACGAATATCTTATTGCATTTTTTATTCCTTCTCCAGAATCTATTATCGTTCCATCTAAATCAAATAAAAAAAATTGTTTTTTCATAATTACCTCTTTATTTCTATATTTAATTACATTATATCAATAATTTAAAATATATAAAAAAACCAATGGAAATCCATTGGCTTTACTTAATTTCATTTCTAAATCTTGATAAAAATTCTTTTGTTCTATCATGTTTAGGATTTTCAAATATTTCTTCAGGTTTTCCTTCTTCAGCAATAACTCCCTTATCCATAAAGCAAACTCGTGTGGAAACGTCTCTTGCAAATTCCATTTCATGTGTTACCACAACCATAGTCATGCCTTCTTCTGCTAAAGATTCCATTACATTTAAAACTTCTCCTACCATTTCAGGGTCCAAGGCCGATGTAGGCTCATCAAACAATAACACTTCAGGGTTCATTGACAAGGCCCTTGCTATTGCTACCCTTTGCTTTTGCCCACCGGAAATTTGTGAAGGCTTCGCATTTATATAGGCTGCCATACCAACTTTTTCTAAATATTCTTTAGCTATTTTTTCTGCTTCTTGGCGGTCTCTCTTCAAAACCTTAACTTGACCTACAACGCAATTATCTAAAATTGATAGATTATTAAAAAGATTAAATTGTTGAAATACCATTCCTACTTTAGACCTGTATTCATTTTCATTAAACTCCCCATCCATAATGGATTTACCATGAAATTTAATATCTCCTCCTGTTGGTTCTTCAAGTAAGTTTATACATCTTAACATTGTAGATTTCCCCGAACCGGATGAGCCTATTACAGATACTACTTCTCCCTCTGAAATAGTTAAGTCTATATCCTTTAAAACTTCAACATCTCCAAAACTTTTTTTCAAATGTAAAATTTCAATTATTTTATTTTTTTCTGACATTTGTGCCTCCTGTACTAGACTCCATTACAAAACTTGCACTATCAAACATTTTCTTTTCTACTAATCTTAATATTCTAGTAACTGTAAATGTTAATATAAAATAAACTACTGCTATAACAATATAAGTTTGGAAATATTTATTAGTTGTTCCTGCTACTGATCTACCGATAAAGAATAATTCTGTTACAGATATTACTGATAATACAGAAGTGTCCTTAATATTAATTACGAATTCGTTTCCTATAGAAGGTATAATATTTTTAATAGTTTGAGGAAGTACTACATTTATCATTGTTTGTGAATGAGTCATTCCTATTGCCTTACATGCTTCAAACTGTCCTTCATCTATGGAGTTTATTCCCCCTCTTACAACTTCAGATAAATATGCACCTGTATTAATTGAAACTACTAATAGAGCCGTTGGTAATATAGCTGTTTTTATACCTAGTACAAAGGGAATACCATAGAATATTAACATGGCTTGTACCATCATTGGTGTTCCTCTAAATATTTCTACATAACAAGCTAATAGAAAGTCCACTATTTTCATTAAATAATATTTAACTGGATTTTTTTCTTATTAGTTTTAATATTTCTAATTACTGCTACTAATAACCCTAAAATAAATCCTACCGATGTTGCTACTAACGCAAGTAACATTGTAATACCAACACCATTAATTATATTAGACCAATATGTAGTAACTATATTTTTAATATCTGACCAGAATCCTTCACTTTCTGGATTTAATTCCTCCTGTAACCTTACAGCATCATCCATTATTCCCAACCTATCTTCTTCAGATATGTTAGAAAGTACTTCATTTATACTTGTTGTTAATTCACTACCTTTCCTTAAGCCAACAGCAACTGAAGTGTCCTCACTGCTAGTTTCAAAACCCATTCCCTCTTCAAATTCAATAAAAGTTAAATCGTCATTGGCTCTTGTTGCCGATAAAGCTCCCGGTTTTTCAGAAACATAGCCATCCACTTTCCCTGTTTTCGTACTTAAAATCATAGTAGAAAAAGTATCCATAGGCTTAGCTTTTTTTACACCATTCATTTGATCGATTACAGTATAATGAAAGGTATTTAACTGTCCTGTTATTTCAGCACCTTTAAAATCTTGAATGGACTTGGCCTTTTCATACTTACTGCCTTTTTGTATGACAACAACTAAATCAGATGTATAATAACTATCTGAAAAATCAATTTCTTTTTTTCTATCTTTTGTAGGGGACATTCCTGCTATAATTGCATCTATTTTTCCACTTTGCAGTGCTGGAATAAGTCCATCCCATTCTGTTTTTATTATTTCAAGTTTTAGTCCTAGTCCATCTGCGATTTTTTTTGCCATTTGAACATCGTAACCATTTGCATATTCTCCTGAGCTATTGGCTACTGGATATGCATCATAATCGCTATTTGGTTGTGTCCAGTTAAATGGGGCATAATTTACCTCCATCCCTACCCTAAAAACGCCTTCTGTTGCTGTTGTTTCAGCATTACTTATGGTTAAAGGGTTAATTAACGATATAAGTAATACAAAAATAAATGAAAGCGAAAAAAGGCCTTTTGCTTTTCTTTTTATCACTATTAACAATCCTCCCTTAATTTACAAATATATCTTAGTATATCATAATTATTTGATATATTCATTTATAATATTAAATAATTTTTACATAAAAAAAGAAAGTTTTGGGACTTTCTTTTAATAATATATGGTTAATTTATAAAAATTTATTAGAAAAAATATTTTTAAAACCGATATTCCTATTGTAAAAATAAAGCTGACTTCAATACTAAATAAATTTAAAATTATAGATAAAAATAATAAGACTATAATAATATCATTTGTAATAATCAATCTATTAGTAATATTTAAATATGTGTCTATTTCTTTAGTAAAATTTAATGTTATATTTATTAAATATAAGGGAGTAAAAATTAGTAAGAGCCTTAATAAAGAAATTGCTACATTATTAATTTCAATATCCAATAATTCCATAGTCATTTGGATGAAAATTGTAATTAAAATTAAAATATATAAAATTAAAAAATATTTAAATTCTTTCTTATAGCTAAATTTTTCCTTATTTCCAAAAGCTACTAAAGTAGTCCCTAAAATATTAATCAATAATGTAAATATCCCATTATTAGAATTTACATATAATGGATTTAAATAAATAATTAATATTCCTATAAAAACTTTATACATTCTATTTGCCTTTAAATTCTTTGTCTAATCCAGTTAACATAGTCTCTAATTACCATGTCTTTTGTTGGTTCATTAAATAATTCATGATAGAGAGAATTATATATTTTTAATGTTTTATCCGATGATGATATTTCATTATAAAATCTTTTACTAGCTTCTTTAGATATTACTTTATCATCTCCACCATGACCTAAAAAACATGGATAATAATATTTTGATATATTGTTAAATATGTTTTCAGAAGCTTTAATTGTAAACTCCCTCATAAATCTAAGAGTAGCTTTATTTATAACTAATGGATCATTTTTATAACTTTCTACAATATTTTTATCTGAAGAAATATTTTCACTTACAGGATTGTTTATATAAACTTTTGAAAAAATTTTTGATGCCATTTTTAAAAATTGTTTTTTTATTCTTGGTACATCATAAAAATAACCAAAAGCTCCACCTGAAAATAATTGTCCATTTAAAGTATTGGGAAATTTTATACCAAAATTGGCAGAAATATTTCCTCCCATACTATGACCTAATGTGAAAATTTTTATATTTTCATTATTATCTATTACAAATCTAACTATTTCATATAAATCATCAACCATTTCTTTATATGATTTCATATCACCCATTTTACCTGTACTTAAACCATGACCTCTTGCATCATATCTAAATACTGAAATATTATTTTGATTTAATTTTTTTGTTATATAGTTATATCTTTCAATATGCTCAGCAAAACCATGTACTAATATTACAATAGCAATTGGATTTGAAACATAGTCTTCTCTATAACGTAATTGAATAGAATCTTTTGTTAAAAAATATTTGTCCATAATATCCCCTCATATATATTATATAACAAAAAAGCTAAAGCTAGGCTTTAACTTAATAATATACCTTCATAAGATATAAACCATTTGGTGATATTGTAGGACCGGCATTAATTCTATTACAATTTAATAATGCTTTTTCCAACCAGTCTATATCTCTTTTTCCTCTACCCACTTCAATTAAAGAACCTACTATAATCCTTACCATATTCCTTAAAAAACTCTCTGCTTCAAAGTAAAAAATTATATCTCCTTTTTCTTCCTTAACTTCAATTTTATCCAATGTTCTATTCATATTTATTTCTTCATCTATTTTTGCATTAGTAAAGGAGCTAAAATTATGATGTCCCAATAATATTTTTGAGCCATACCTTATTCTATTTAAATCCAATTTATAGGGTGTGTATCCCTTGTAATTTCTATACATTGGATGCATAAGTCTATTGTTGCTTAATACATATCTATACAATTTACCTTTTGCGCTAAATCGTGAATGAAAACAATCTTCCACTTCCTCAACTTTTGTAATTTGTATAGATTCTTCTCCTAAAAAAGTATTAAGCCCCCTTCTAATATTATCTGTTGTAAATTTATCATCTATAAAAAAATTTGTTACTTGACCAAAAGCATGAACTCCCTTATCTGTTCTACCTGCAGTAGATAATATAACATCTTTTCCAGTAAGTTTTTTTATTGCTTTTAAAATTTCCCCTTCTACTGTTTTATAACCATTTTGCTTTTGCCAGCCAAAATAATTACTTCCATCGTATTGTACAATTAGTTTTACATTTTTCATTAAATATACCTTGTTCCAAAAATAATTGCTAAAAATAAAAATATTAAAATCATGCCTAAATAATCTCTTTTTACAAAAACAAGTTCATTTAATCTTGTTCTTCCATCTCCACCTCTATAACACCTAGCCTCCATAGCCGTTGCTAATTCATCGGCTCTTCTAAAGGAATTAATGAAAAGTGGTACTAGTAAAGGAACTAGATTTTTAGCTCTTTTTATTATATTTCCCGATTCAAAATCAGCTCCTCTAGCAGTTTGGGATTTTATAATTTTATCGGCCTCTTCAAATAAAGTTGGAATAAACCTTAAAGCTATTGTCATCATCATGGCTAATTGATGAGATGGAAAACCAATTTTCGATAAGGGTCTCATAATGGATTCCAAACCATCTGTTAGTGCTATGGGACTGGTTGTTAAAGTCAATAATGATGTACCTAAAACTAGGAATACCAATCTTAAAGCCATAAATATAGCTGTGTTTAAACCTTCTTTAGTTATTGTGAAAATCCAAAACTTAGTTAAAACTTCGCCCTGAGTCATAAATATATTTATAAGGAAAGTCAATATAATTATAAATCTTAAGGGTTTTAAACCTTTCATTACAAATTTAATTGGTATTTTAGTAGTTTTTAAAATCAATAGGACCAATAAAGTTAAAGGAAAATATATAAATATATTATTTATTAAAAAAATTGCTACAATATAAATTGCTACAGCTAGAATTTTAACTCTTGGATCTAATTTATGAATTATACTATCTCCAGGAAAATACTGTCCAATTGTAATGTCTTTAATCATAGTTCTTCTCCTTTAAATATTTTGATAATACTTCATAAGCTTCCTCAATAGTAATTATATCTGTAGGAATATCCAATCCTTTTTCCTTTAACTTGAGCATAAATTCAGTAACTTGAGGTACATCAAGACCTACAGAAGTAAGCTTATCCGGTTTTGCAAATATTTCTTTTGGAGTTCCATCCATAAAGATTTTTCCCTTGTCCATTACAATTATTCGATTAACTAATCTAGCTACATCTTCCATGCTATGGGATACTAGTATAATTGAAATATTTTCAGTATCATATAAATATCTTATTTCATCTAATATTTCATCTCTACCTCTTGGGTCTAAGCCGGCAGTAGGTTCATCTAAAACCAAACACTGTGGCTTCATTGCTAAAACTCCTGCAATAGCAACTCTTCTTTTTTGTCCTCCCGATAGTTCAAAGGGAGATTTATCCTTAATATTTTCATAATCCAGTCTAACTAAATCACAAGCCCACTTAACTCTTTCTTCAATTTCCTCTTCAGAGCATCCAATATTTGATGGCCCAAAGGCAATATCCTTATATACTGTTTCTTCAAATAATTGATATTCCGGATATTGAAAAACCAGTCCAACTTTTTTTCTAATATCTATTTTACTTTTACTCTTTTCTTCCGTATCTACACCATCAATATAAATTTTTCCGGATGTAGGGGTAATAAGAGCATTTAAATGTTGTACTAAAGTAGATTTACCACTTCCCGTATGACCTATTATTCCTATAAATTCCCTATCACCTATATTTAAAGATATATTGTCAATGGCAACTTTTGAAAACGGATTTTCTTCATTATACACATATGACAAGTTTTTTATTTCTATTTGCATATTTCATTCACCAAATCATCGATATTTAAGACTCCACTTTCAATATTGAAGCCATTTGTTTTTAATTCATAGGCTAATTCCGTTACTTGTGGCACATCTAAGCCTAGTTGTTTCATTTTTTGGACATTTGAAAAAACCGCTTTAGGTTCACCTTCTAATTCTACTAAACCATCATTCATAACAAAAATCCTATCAGCTAGAATAGCCTCCTCCATAAAATGTGTTATTAAAATAATAGTTTTGCCAGAATCATTAAGTCTGGTTATAGTATTTACTATTTCCTTTCTACCATTAGGATCTAGCATAGCTGTAGGCTCATCTAAAAGAATACAATCCGGATTCATTGCTAATATACCGGCTATTGCTATTCTTTGCTTTTGACCTCCAGATAAAAGAGCAGGTGAATGCATTTTATACTCTAACATATCTACAGTTTTTAATGCATTATCTACTCTTTCTCTTAACTGTGGCATTGGAACACCTAAATTTTCCGGTCCAAAAGCCACGTCCTCTTCTACTATTGTTGCTACTATTTGGTTGTCAGGATTTTGGAATACCATACCACATGTTTTTCTTATATCCCAAATATTTTTTTCTTCCCTAGTGTTTAAGCCATTTACTGTAATATCCCCTTCATTGGGAATCATTTGGGCATTTATTAATTTAGCTAAAGTGGATTTCCCACAACCATTATGACCTAATATTGCAATAAATTCTCCTCTTTTTATATCCATATTAATGCCTTTTAAAGCATAGACAATATCTTTTTCGTCTTCGGCATCATAATTAAATTTTACATCTTTAATTTCTATAATATTATCTTCCATTTTATACTCCTGTAAATCATTACATTATTATACCATAAGTCATTATGGTTATATTTGGAAAATTATAGATATTCAGCTCTTGCTCCACCAATTAATTTCGGTCTAATTTTAGCACCTGTTACAATTGTTTCTCCAATTGTATTTGGATTAAGTCTTAAAGGTATACAGACATGTTTCATATGCATTCCTATCATAGTTAAACCAATATCCATACCATAATCCGCCTTAATATATTCTACAACAACAGGTTCTTTAAACAGACTATAAACAGCTGTTGCAAATGAACCTCCGGCCTTTGGTTTAGGAACCACAGTTACTATTTCAAAACCAAATTTTTCTGCAACCTCTTTTTCAACTACTAATGCCCTATTTAAATGTTCACAACATTGTGCAGCTAAATATATATTATTTTTTTCACATAGATCTAATAATGTTTTCGCAACGGTTTCTCCTACTTCATAACTGGAATTTGTACCTATTTTAGAACCTATTATTTCACTACTACTACAACCAACTACTAAAATGTTTCCTTCTTCAAAATTACATTGTTCTTTTAATGATTCAAATGATTTTTCAATTTGTGATTTTATTTTTAACATAATAGCTCTCCTAGCTTTAAAAATTTAACAAAAAAGCTGAGCGAAGTTGCTCAGCCTTTTGTTAGTTTACTGTTCCTTTGAATCTACTTGTAATAAATCTGATAAATTTTCATTATCTTCTTCATTTCCAGGTTCTTCTTCAATTTTTCCTTCGTAGTCAATATCTATCTTATTATATTTTCTTACGCCAGTACCTGCTGGTATTAATTTACCTATAATTACATTTTCTTTTAATCCTAAAAGGTGATCTTCCTTACCTTTAATTGCCGCATCTGTTAAAACTCTTGTAGTTTCTTGGAAAGATGCTGCTGATAAAAATGAATCTGTAGCTAAGGATGCCTTTGTAATACCTAACAATGTTCTAGAACCACTAGCTGGAACTTTTCCTTCATTATTCAATTTTTCATTTATTATTTCGAATTCTCTTAGACTAACCATACTTCCTTCTAAGAATTCAGAGTCACCAGAATCTTCAATTTTCACTTTAGACAACATTTGTTTTATTATTATTTCAATATGTTTGTCATCTATATCAACACCTTGAAGTCTATAAACCTTTTGAACTTCCTTAGTAATATAGTCCTGAACACCTTCTGGTCCTTTTACAGCTAATATATCGTGTGGGTTTACTGAACCTTCTGTTAAAAGATCTCCCTTTTCAATATATTCACCGTCTTTTACTCTTATTCTTGCTCCATATGGTATAGCATAGATTTTTTCTTCGCCATCATCACCGGTAACAAGAATGTCGTGTCTTTTCTTATTATCTACTATTTGCACTGTTCCTGCTATTTCAGTAATATATGCAAGTCCTTTAGGTTTTCTTGCTTCAAAAAGCTCTTCAACCCTAGGAAGACCTTGAGTTATTCCTACTCCTGCAATACCACCGGAGTGGAATGTTCTCATTGTTAATTGAGTTCCCGGCTCACCTATTGATTGGGCTGCAATAATTCCAACAGCTTCTCCAATATTTACAGGTTTACCAGTAGCCAAGTTACGACCATAACATTTAGCACATACACCGTGGTCTAATTTACATCCTAATACCGATCTTACTTTAACTTCTGTAATACCTAGTTCCTTAATTTTATCGGCTATATCCTCTGTAATGATTTCATTTTTTTGTACTACCAGTTCTCCAGTTTCAAGATTTAAAATATCTTCAAAAGCTGTTCTACCAATAATTCTAGAAGACATATCCTCTATAACTTCTTTTCCTTCAGTAAAGTCTTTAGCTAGTACATATCTGTCTGTTCCACAGTCATCTTCTCTAACTATTATATCCTGTGAAACATCGACTAAACGTCTTGTTAAATATCCGGAGTCAGCTGTTCTTAATGCCGTATCCGATAATCCCTTTCTAGAGCCGTGAGTTGAAATAAAGAACTCCTGTACAGATAAGCCTTCCCTAAAGTTTGCTCTTATAGGTATTTCTATTGTTCTACCTGCTGCAGAACTCATTAATCCACGCATTCCAGCCAACTGTCTAATTTGGTTAGTTGAACCTCTCGCTCCAGAATTAGCCATTATAGCCAAGTTATTTTTCGGATCTAAATCCTTTAATAAAGCACCTGTTACATCGTCTGTTGCTTTATTCCAAATATCTATTACAAATTCGTATCTTTCATCTTCCGATACAAGACCTTTTCTTAATAATTTTTCATATTTAGAAACTTCTTTATCGGCCTCATTTAATATTTCATCTTTTTCAACTGGAACTTCAATATCACCCATGGATATTGTTATTGCTGCTATAGTTGAATATTTATATCCTATGGATTTAATATAGTCCAAAATTATTGCTGTACCAATATTTCCATGTTTTCTAAAACATCTGTCAATTATATCCCCTAATGTTTTCTTATCAACTAGCTTGTCAACTTCTAAAGAATATTTATCAACTTCTCTGTTTACATATCCTAAATCTTGAGGAATTCCTTCATTGAATATAAATCTACCAACAGTTGATTCAACTAATTTTCCTCTATCATCCGGTGAACATTTTACTCTGACCTTAACTTTGGAATGTAGTGAAATTATTTTGTTTTCATGTGCCCTTATCATTTCATTATAGTCTTGGTAAGTTCTAATGTTGTCTGATTCTTCAGCATCAGATGTTAAATAATATGCACCTAAAACCATATCTTGTGAAGGAGTAGTTATTGGTCTACCATCTTTTGGTGCTAAAATATTATTAGTGGACATCATCAATAATCTTGCTTCTGCTTGGGCTTCTACAGATAATGGTAAATGGACAGCCATTTGGTCACCATCAAAGTCTGCATTGTAAGCAGTACAAACTAATGGATGAAGTTTTATAGCCTTTCCTTCAACTAGTACCGGTTCAAATGCCTGAATTCCCAGTCTATGCAAAGTAGGGGCTCTGTTTAATAGTACAGGATGATCTTTTATAACTGATTCTAATACGTCCCATACTTTTTCATTTTCCCTTTCTACCATTTTCTTAGCATTTTTTATATTATGAGAAATACCTCTTTGAACTAATTCCTTCATAACAAAAGGTTTAAATAATTCTAAGGCCATTTTCTTAGGTAAACCACATTGATAGAATTTCAAATTTGGTCCAACTACTATTACAGAACGTCCTGAATAGTCAACCCTTTTTCCTAGTAGGTTTTGTCTAAATCTACCGGTTTTACCCTTAAGCATATCTGACAAACTCTTTAGCGGTCTATTTCCTGGACCTGTAACAGGCTTACCTCTTCTTCCATTATCAATTAAAGCATCTACGGCTTCTTGTAACATTCTTTTTTCATTTCTTACAATAATGTCCGGTGCTCCAATATCAAGAAGTCTTTTTAATCTATTGTTTCTATTTATTACTCTTCTATAAAGATCATTTAAGTCAGAAGTTGCAAATCTTCCACCTTCTAATTGAACCATTGGTCTTAAATCCGGTGGAATTACAGGAACTGCTTCTAATATCATCCATTCCGGTCTATTACCTGATTGTCTAAAAGCTTCTACTACTTCTAATCTTCTAACTATTCTTATTTTCTTTTGTCCTGTTGCAGTTCCAAGAGCTTCTTTTAGTTCTTCATATTCTTTTTCTAAGTCTACTAAAAGTAGTAACTCTTTAACTGCCTCAGCACCCATACCAGCTTTAAAGTCTACACCCTCTGTGTATCTATCGCAAGCTTCATTATACTCATACTCTGTTAATAATTGTTTATTGAATAAATCAGTATCTCCTGCATCTATAACAACATAACTTGCAAAGTATAATATTTTTTCTAAGGCTCTAGGACTCATGTCTAGAAGTAAACCCATTCTAGATGGAATCCCTTTAAAATACCATATATGAGAAACCGGTGCAGCTAATTCAATGTGTCCAATTCTTTCCCTACGAACTTTGGACTTAGTTACTTCAACACCACATTTTTCACAAATGACACCTTTATATCTTATTCTTTTATATTTTCCACAGTTACATTCCCAGTCTTTAGTAGGACCAAATATTTTTTCACAAAATAGTCCTTCTTTTTCCGGTTTTAAAGTTCTGTAGTTAATTGTTTCCGGCTTTTTTACTTCTCCATAAGACCATTGTCTAATTTTTTCCGGAGAAGCTAAACCTATTTTTAACGAATCAAAAGTATTTATTTCTTCCAAGGAGTCTCTCCTTTCATACACATATATAAGTTCATGGTTTATTAATTATTCTTGTTGAAGGCTACTTTCATCTTTTTCAATAATAGAAAAACCTAACTCGGTATCTGATTTATATTCATCAGATTCTATATCATTTACTATTTCTTCTTTCTTAGTAAATTCATTTTCCACACTGTGAAAGTCCATTACTTCATCATCATTTTCTTTAAAGAAAATTTGCTCATGATTAGCATTTAATAATTTCACATCTAAAGACAATGATTGTAGTTCTTTAATTAAAACTTTAAATGATTCTGGTACACCAGGCTCTGGAATATTTTCTCCCTTTACTATTGATTCGTAAGTTTTAACACGACCAACTATATCATCTGATTTAACAGTTAAGATTTCTTGTAAAGTATGAGATGCTCCATAAGCTTCTAAAGCCCAAACTTCCATTTCACCAAATCTTTGTCCACCAAATTGAGCCTTACCTCCAAGTGGTTGTTGTGTAACTAAAGAATATGGACCTGTAGAACGAGCATGTATTTTTTCATCTACTAAATGATGTAGTTTTAACATATACATGTAACCTACAGTTACTGGGTTATCAAATGATTCTCCTGTTCTTCCATCTCTAACTCTTACTTTTCCATTTCCTGGATATCCTGCTTGTTCTAAAGCTTCAATAATATCTTTATCTGAAGCACCATCAAATACAGGTGTTGCAACTTTCCATCCAAGTTTCTTAGCTGCTAATCCTAAATGAACTTCCAATACCTGTCCTAAGTTCATTCTTGAAGGTACCCCTAATGGGTTTAATACAATTTGAATTGGAGTTCCATCATCTAAATATGGCATATCTTCCACAGGCAATATTCTTGAAACTACCCCTTTATTACCATGACGTCCACACATTTTATCTCCAACTTGTATTTTTCTTTTTGTAGCAACATAAACTCTAACTACTTGGTTAACACCTGGTGATAATTCATCTCCATTAGCTCTTGTATATACTTTAACATCTACTACTATTCCAGTTTCTCCATGGGGAACTCTTAATGAAGTATCCCTTACTTCTCTAGCTTTTTCTCCAAATATTGCTCTTAATAGTCTTTCTTCAGCTGATAATTCAGTTTCTCCCTTAGGAGTAACCTTTCCAACTAAAATATCACCACTAGTAACTTCAGCCCCTATTCTAATAATACCTCTGTCATCAAGATCTTTTCTCATATCTTCCCCAACATTTGGTATATCCTTAGTTATTTCTTCTGGACCTAATTTAGTTTCCCTAGCTTCACTTTCATGTTCTTCAATATGAAGTGATGTTAAAACATCATCAATAACCAATTTTTCATTTAATAACATAGCATCTTCGAAGTTATAGCCTTCCCAAGTCATAAATGCTATTAAAATATTTTTTCCTAAAGCTATTTCACCATTTTCAGTACTTGGACCATCTGCAATAATATCACCAACAGATACTCTATCGCCTACTTTAACTATTGGCCTTTGATTAAATGCAGTTCCTTGGTTGGATCTTTTAAACTTTAAGACCTTATATCTTTCAACTCTTTTATCTTCATCTCTAGTTATATGAATTTCATTACTTGCAACTTTTGTAACAACACCATTACAGTTACTCAATACAACAACGCCTGAATCTTTAGCCGCTTTATGTTCTATACCGGTTCCTATAATCGGTGCATCTGTTTTTAATAATGGAACAGCTTGTCTCTGCATATTAGAACCCATAAGGGCACGTGTAGCATCATCATTTTCCAAGAATGGAATCATAGCTGTACCTACAGAAACTATCTGTTGTGGACTAACGTCCATATAGTCAACTTTTTCCCTAGGATAAATATCATTTTCTCCATTGTAACCACGACCTAATACCCTTTCATTAACAAATGCTCCATTTTCATCTAGTGGCTCATTTGCCTGCGCTATTATAAAAGTATCTTCAAGATCTGCAGTTAAAAGGTCAATTTGATCCGTAACAACTCCATTTTCAACTTTCCTATAAGGAGTTTGTAAAAATCCATACTCATTTAAACTAGCATAGGTAGTCATGGAAGTAATAAGACCAATGTTTGGTCCTTCTGGAGTTTCTATTGGACAAATTCTTCCATAATGAGTATCGTGGACGTCTCTGACTTCCGCCCCGGCTCTATCTCTACTAAGTCCACCTGGTCCTAATGCAGACATTCTTCTTTTATGGGTAAGTTCTGCTAAAGGATTTGTTTGGTCCATAAATTGAGACAATTGACTGGAACCAAAGAATTCCTTTATAGATGCTACTACCGGTCTTATATTTATTAAGGCCTGAGGTGTAGCTAAATCAGGATCTTGTGTAGACATTCTTTCTTTTACTACTCTTTCCATTCTAGAAAGACCTATTCTAAATTGATTTTGTAAAAGTTCTCCTACTGCCCTAACTCTTCTATTACCTAAATGATCAATATCATCTACTTTTCCTACACCGTAGAAAAGATTGAATTCATAGGAAATACTTGCAAGAATATCCTGTGGAGTAATATGAATTGGACTTAAGGCATTGTAATTTTCTTTAATTGCATTTCTAATATCTTTTTCGTTATCATAAGTTTCTAAAATTTCTTTCATCTTAGGATAATATACTTTTTCTGATAATTTTAAATCAGAAATATCAAAATCAATATCAAATGCATCTAAATCTACAAATCTATTACTAATAACTCTAACTTTATTTTCATCTTTTATTACATCTAAAAAGTAAATACCTGCATCTTCAATGCTTTTAGCAATTTCGTTGTTTATAAATTCGCCTTCAGAAACCAATATTTCTCCGGTTTCTTCATTAACAACATCATATGCAGCGTGTGTTCCAACTATTCTATCTACTAAAGATAATTTTTTATTAAATTTATATCTACCTACTTTTGCTAAATCATATCTTCTACTATCAAAAAATAGGTTGTTAATAAGAGGCTCTGCAGATTCTATTGCTGCTGGATCCCCTGGTTTTAATTTTCTATATATTTCTAATAAGGCTTCTTCTCTTGTATTTGAGACCTCTTTTTCAAGAGTCGCTCTTAATTCCTTCGTATCCCCTAAAGCTTCTATTATTTCCTCGTCTGTAGGATATATTAAAGCTCTAAGTAAAGTAGTAACAGGTAATTTTCTAGTCCTGTCTATTCTTACACTAATAACCCCATTTGCATCTGTATCATACTCTAACCATGCACCTCTATTAGGTATAACTGTGGAAGAATATAATTTATTTCCAGATTTATCTATTTCTTCTCCATAATAAACACCTGGAGAACGAACTAACTGGCTTACTATAACTCTTTCAGCACCGTTTATAATAAAAGTACCACTATTGGTCATCATAGGAAAATCTCCCATGAAAACTTCTTGCTCTTTTACTTCTTCTGTTTCCTTATTAATAAGCCTTACCTTAACTTTTAGGGGACAAGAATAATTTGCATCCCTGTCTTTAGCTTCTACCTCAGAATACTTAGGAGTCTCCTCTAAATAATAGTCAATAAATTCTAGTACTAAAGAACCTGCATAGTCAGAAATAGGACTTATATCGTCAAAAACTTCTCTAAGTCCTTCTTTTAAAAACCAATCATAACTATTCTTTTGTACTGCTATTAAATTAGGGAGATCTAGAACTTTCTGAATACGAGAATAACTTACTCTTTCTGTAATTCCGTACTGTTCTTTATGCATAAGCGATCCACCTCTCTATAAATGAAAAAGACAAATAAACATGTATAAGATTTTTATACATATTTATCCAGTTTCTAATATTACATCTAAATATTATAACATGAGAAAAAAAGAATTATCAACTTTTGATAATTCTTATCTATTTCTACTATATAATTTTGTTAAACCGGCTATTTTATCTGCTAAATCTTTTGTTAACATATTAGACTTAACTCTCCACTTCCAATTTCCTAGAGTTCCCGGTTTGTTCATCCTTGAAAATTCTCCTAAACAAAGAAAATCTTGCATTTGTGCAATAGCTAAATTTGCAACTGAACTCCATACACCACGAATTAAGCCCCATTCATATCCTTCTTCTTTATTTAATTTTAAATAATCTACAGCATAGTCTATGGTTTCTTTCGGGGAATTTTCTAACCAAGAGGTTAGGGTCTCATTATCATGAGTTCCAGTGTACATAACCCAGTTTCTTTCAACATTATGTGGTAAATAATCCGATTCGTCATATGGTGAAAAAGCAAATTGAAGTATTTTCATTCCAGGAAATCCCGTATACTCTCTTAAAGCTGTTACTTCCTTTGTCATATACCCTAAATCTTCAGCAATTACATCTAAATTTGGTATCTCTTCTTTTAATTTACCAAAAAATTCTTCTGCCGGTCCCTTTGTCCATTTACCATTTTTTGCTGTTTCATGATCTGATGGAATTTCCCAAAATGATTCAAAGCCCCTAAAATGATCAATACGAATTTTATCAAATAATTTCATATTGATTTTCATTCTTTTAATCCACCATTTATATCCATCATCTCTTAGTGCTTTCCAATTATAGACTGGATTACCCCACAATTGTCCATCTTCTGTAAAATCATCAGGAGGGCAACCTCCTACTGTAATAGGTTCATGGTTTTCATCAACTTTAAAATATCTATAATCTACCCAAATATCACAACTATCAGGTGCAACATAGATTGGCAAATCACCTATAATCTTTATTCCATTATCATTAGCATATTTTTTTAATTCTTCATATTGTTTAAAGAAGTTAAGTTGAAGAAAATAATGAAATTCCATTTCCTTAGATAGCTTTTCCCTATAATGTTCTACTGCTTTTTCTTCTCTAAGTTTTATGTCATTATCCCAATTTATCCATGAAACCCCATTAAAGTATTCTTTTAAAGCCATAAATAAGGCATAGTCATAAATCCATTCCTTGTTCTCTTCTAAAAACTCGCTATAGTCCCAATTTAATTTCCTAGCCCTATTAAATGCTTTTCTTAGAACATCCATTTTATTATTGTATATTAAACTATAATCCACTTCCTCTTCATTATGTCCAAAATTTACATTTTCGTAATCTTCTAACTCTAACAATCCTATATCTTTTAAAATATCAAAATCTATAAAATACGGATTTCCGGCAAAAGATGAATATGATTGATAGGGACTATCTCCATAGGTAGTTGGTCCTAATGGTAGTACTTGCCAATATTTTTGATTAGCATCTTTAAGAAAATCTACAAAATCATAAGCAGCTTTACCAAAAGTTCCTATTCCATATTTCGAAGGAAGTGAAGTAATATGCATAATAATTCCACTTTCTCTTAATTTGTTTACTTTTTTATAATTATATTCGTCGTTTTTGTTAATATGCTCTTCCATATACCCTCTCTAATATTTTAAATTCTTAAACCAGTTTCTGTATCAAAATAATGAACAGCTTTTGGGTCAAACTTAAATATTTTTTCTTCTCCTTCACTAAAGCTTAGGTATCCTGGCATTGTCATTACAATTTCCTTAGAATCTTTTAATTTAACATACAGGACTTTTTCTTTACCTAAATTTTCTACAACTTCTATTTTACCAGTAAAACATCCTTTTTCAAGTTTATCTTTTATTTCAAATCTTTCAGATCTAATTCCTATTGTAATATTTTTATTTGCATAATCTACGAACCTATTTTTTTCTTCATCTAAAGGCTCAAATTTAACTTCACCACTTAAAGATTCAAATTGTCCATTTATAAATTTCCCCTCAATTACATTCATTGTAGGTGAACCTATGAATTGTGCAACAAATAAATTATTTGGCCTATCATAAAACTCATCCGGTTTTCCAACTTGCTGTACAACACCCTTGTCCAATAAAACAATTTTCGTTGCCATTGTCATGGCCTCTGTTTGGTCATGAGTTACATAAATTGAAGTAGTTTCCAATTGTTTATGTAGTTTAACTAATTCAATTCTCATATGTTCTCTTAGTTTTGCGTCTAAATTAGATAAAGGCTCATCCATTAAGAATACTGCCGGCTTTCTGACCATGGCTCTTCCAAGAGCAACCCTCTGTCTTTGTCCTCCTGAAATATCAGATGGTTTTGAATACAAATAGTCCTCTATTTGCAAAACTTTTGCCGCTTCTGTTACCCTATCGTGAATGGTTTTTTTACTAGTTTTTCTCATTGCTAGAGAAAAAGCCATATTATCATAAACCGTCATATGAGGGTAGAGAGCATAGGATTGAAAAACCATAGCTATATCCCTGTCCTTTGATGCTACCTTATTCATAAGCCTTCCATTAAATAGCAATTCACCTTCTGTAATTGAATTAAGTCCTGCTACCATTCTTAGCAATGTTGATTTACCACATCCTGATGGACCAAGTATTACACAGAAATCATGACTTTCTATATCTAAATCTATATTTCTAATGGTAAAATCTTCTCTACCTTCATATTTTTTACCTATATTTTTTAAAGTTACTTTCATAATTTCCCCCTAATTACCCTTTTACTGATCCTGATGATAATCCAGATACTAATTGTTTTTGTAATGCTATAAACAACACTACTATTGGTATAGCAGTTAAAAGTCCTCCTGCTGCAAACGCTGGTTGGTTCATATTTCTTTCATCGTTAACCAGTGTAAATAGACCAGTTGCTAAAGTATATGTTTCCGGACTTGTCAACAATATCTTTGATATTAAATAATCCATAAACGGACCAATAAATGACCATAATGCAATTATTGACAGCATCGGTCTTGCTATAGGCATTATTATAAGTCTATATATTTGCATATTTGAACAACCATCTATTCTAGCTGCTTCATCTAATTCCGGTGAAATAGAATCTATATACCCCTTTAAAATAAAGGTATTTGAAGCTATTCCTCCTGCGGAATAAATTAAAACCAACATAACTTGTCTACTAAATATAGGAATTTTAGACTCTATTATTGATTGCATAGTAAAATATGCTGTAATCCCTACAAATGTAGGTATTACTTGTATTAACATTATAGCCATTAAGGATGCCTTCTTACCTTTAAATCTAAATCTAGAGTAGGCATATCCTGTAAAGGAAACAACTAATAATGTTACTAAAGCCGTTGCTACTGCAATTAAAATCGTATTTATAACCCAAGTTAAAAAATGAGTTTCCTTAAATAAATATTCAAAGTTTTTTAAAGAAAATGCAAACTCCGTATTTAACATTATATTTCTTCCTTGATTTCCATTAAAAGATGATGAAACCATTTGAAATATAGGAAGTACTATTGCTAAACTCCATAATATTAAAACTAAATAACTTACAAAAAGTCCTATTTTTCCGACTAAGGTTAAAGGAGGTCTATCTGATAAGTAAAGATTTTTATTTTTATTTTTTTTCATTTAAATATCCTCCTTAAAAGCTTTTGAATTTCTATATCCAATAAATGTAAATATCATTAACCCAATAGATATGAATATGGTTATTGCAGCTCCTACTGCTTGATATCCGTTTACCATTGTCAAATTATAGATATAGGATATGAGGATATCTGATGAACCTGCTAAATTACCATAATTTGTAGGATTAAATGGTCCTCCTTGATTAAATAAATAAATTATGGAGAAATTATTAAAATTAAATGTGTACTGACTAACAAGTAATGGTGCTGTTTGAAATAAAACCAATGGAATGGTAATTTTTGTCAATCTTTGTAAGGCTGTTGCTCCATCAATGTCAGCAGCTTCATATAAATCTCCAGGTATTCCCTGTAATACTCCTGTTGCCAATAAAAATATATATGAAGAACCTAGCCAGCCTTGTAAACATATCAAGGCAATTCTTGTAAGTACTGTACTATTTTTTATTAACACATCGGTACCAAATATACCTGATAGTATTTCTGTAATTGCGCCTCCTGGTGATGCCATAATACTGAAAAACATAATGGTTATAAAAGCAGGTACTGCCCAAGGTAATAGAAATATCGTTCTAAAAACCACTTTCCCCCTTATTCTTTCATTATGGGCTAGAAGGGCTAAAGCAAAACCAATAAAAATAGAAAGGGTTGTTGCTCCAAATGTCCAAATCAAAGTCCAAACAAGTATTTTCCAGAAAACAGAACCTGCCATTCCTTCACCTTTTAATAACATGGAATAGTTTTTAAATCCAATCCAGCTAAATTTAGATTGATGGTCTGGATCCATGTTTGTAAAAGATAGAAGTAAGGCTGTAGCTATAGGTACTATTACTATAAATACAATAAGTATTAAAGCAGGTATGCTTACAATATAAGGAAATCCGTTATTTTCTATATTATCCTTAGTTTCAAACCAGTTATTTTCCCGTACTCCTTTAAATTTATTCTTTAAAACACCATGTACATCTTTAAAGGAAAGAATTAATATTAAAACTGCAAAAACCAGTAATACAAATGCTATAATTCCCTCTATCATAAATATTAAACTCTTGTCTAGTCTAGCTCCGCCTTCTGCCAAACTTAGTAAACCGGATATTCCTGTTCCTTGATAGTTTCCAAATCCAAGATTATAGGGTATAGCAACACTATAAATGAATAAACTTCCTATTAAAAAGAATAACGATTTCATGTATTGTTTGTTTAAAATCTGTCCTAAGCCTGGTATTGGAATAGTAACAATAGCCTTCCAAGTATCCTTATTTTCAACTTCTACAGGTGTCTTTCTTCTAAGATCAGATATATCGGCATTTAATATTTTCTTTCTAGTTTTTATACCATCTTTAAATATAAATTCTATGGATTTTTTTAAATTAATATAGTATTTTTCCTTTGATTCAAAACTTTTTGTTTCAATATCGTCTTTAAATTTATATTTATATTGTTTTACTTCATTTTTATATGCTTTTTTTGATATAATTCCCTTATTTTTCTTGTCTTTTAATTGTAATTTCTGTTCTTCTAAAAGTTTTTTTCTATCTTCAATATATTCTTCTATTTCTTTTTTTACTATATTTTCTTGATTTTTATCAATATTTTTTAATTCTTCATTAATAAATCTAATATCTTTATTTAAATTATTATATTCTCTTATAATTAAAGGGAGTTGCTCTACTAATATTTTATTGCTCTTGTACTCTAATTCAAAATCATAACTTAAATCTACATATTTTTTATAAAATTCGATTTTCTCAATAGCCAATCTAAATTCTACATCTAGTTTCAACAATGATTTTGGTAAAATATTGTCATTATCCTTTTTATGCTTTTCAGCTAGAGTTTTTAACCCCTTTAAAAATTCCTTTTCTTCTTCTTTTGCCTTATTTAATTCTATAATATATTTATTTGAGTTCTTATTTGAAACTAACTCTTTTAATTTATTTTTATAATTAATGTCTTTTGTTTCTTCATATTTTTCTTGAAGCTCAGCTACTTCCTTTAAATATAAATTTTTTCTATCATGAGAATTACCAATGCTGTCATAAACTTTTGTTTCATAACCAACCAATGCCGAACCTCCTTACCTTAACTTTATTGACAATATATACATAAGTAATATTAATGTAGCAATAATACTTATATAAAAAAATATCGAGCCAATAAAAAATTCCATTATCTTCATTATTAAACTCGATAATAATAACAATACCCATACTGCCTTATATAACCAATTGATGTTTATTTTCTTATAGGTAAAAAATGTATATACCGATAAAATTATTGGAATTAATATACCTTGTAAATATCCAAGTAATCCAATTGTTATGAATTCATCATATTTTATATTATTACCTAATGTTTCTTTATACATTTGAAAATAATTTAAATCTTTAACAGCCATTAAAACTTGTAAAGATTCTGACAATATAATGATTCCCGACAATATTAGTATTACTGTTACTTGCTTAACCTCTAATTTTTTTCCCATAATATAATGAAATAAGAAGGAGTTAGACTCCTTCTTAACCCCTTTTTTATTGACCTATATTTGTCATAAAAGCTTCAAATGATGCTTTTACTTCGTTGTAAGCAGCTTCTGCATCTGCTGGTTTTACACTATTCCATGATAATATTGCATTTTCCCATGTTGTCCAAACATTATCTATTTCACTAAAAGTTGGACGAGCAACTGATTTTTCATAAGAGTCTATTGTTGCCTTTATAACATTTTTATCAGCATCTGATAAACCTGTTTTTTCATAATCCTCAACTGAAACATTTTCAAGTATTTTTCCTGTTGCTTTAAATAGATCTTCAGCATATTCCGGATTGATTAACTCTGCAATTAAAGCGTTAGCTAAAGCCATTTTATCTTCATCTACTTCAATTCTAGAGTTGATTACAAGACCCCAACCACTTTTCCAGTGCTTTAATGGTTTACCATTTACTGTTATCATTTCTGTTGAAACTACATCTAAATCCTTACCTTCATTTGTAAATTCTCCTAAACTATTCATAGCCCAAGGACCATCTAATCTTAATGAAGATTCTCCACCGCTTTTAAAACTTTCATCTATAAATGAATCTGCAGATGATTTATCTAGAATTGGACTGTTTTCTTCAGAATTTCCCTTCCAATAATTATATAATGCTTCAAAAACAGCTTGTTTATCTTCTGATAATTCATTGTAAGGAGTAGTTAAATCCGTAGTTAATTTACCATCATCTTCTTTAGTAAGTAAATTAATGTCTGCAGAGTTTAAAAATGCAACTCCAAACCACAAGTCATGAATTTTTGTTACAAAATCGTTTTGTTTTAAGTCGTTAAATTCTAAAGCTTTTGAATAGTCAACTCCCTTTGCTTCTGCATTTGCTTTATTTGCATATACTACAAGAGTTTCTATATTGTATGGAAATCCTAAATAGTCTCCATCAACTTTAAAGTTTTTTCCAATACCATTATCCAAATCCTCATAACCACTTACTTTAGATTTAATATATTCTGTATCTACAGCTCCAAGTACGTCATTTTTAACTAAACCGCTAATTCTATCGATTGGAATTGCAAAAACGTCTGCTACGTCTTTGTTTGTTCCATCAGTTTGATCAATAACGTCTATATGATCAAATGCACCTTTTTCTATTATATTAATAGTTGCATCTGGATTATCTTTTTTAACTCTTTCTATTGCACCATTGTAATAATCCATCCATTCCTTTTCTGCTTGTACAGATATTTCTGCATTAATTCCCTTTGCTTCTCCTGAAGAGCTTGGTTTCTTCTCTCCTTTTCCACCACAGGATGTTAAACCTAAAGTCAAAGCTAACACCATACTCATACCTACAATTAATTTCTTCTTCATACTTTCCTCCTTGTTAATATTAAATTAATATAGCTTTTAATAATCTTTTACCCAATATTAAACTATTTAACATAATAATATTAATTAAAATAAAAAATTATTAAATAAATGTTATTAAATTAACATTACATTTATATAATACAACTGATTCTAAAATAATTCAATAAAAAAAGTGCTAATGGATTTATTTCCACCAACACTATTTTTATTAAATCAAAATTATTTAAGTTATTGTTTTATATTGAATTATTTTTTATTCTTTTTCTTTCTTTCTAAATCCCTTGCTATTAAAGTATCTAATACTAATTCATAACCTTCCGCTCCATAGTTTAAACTTCTGTTTACCCTACTTATTGTAGCTGTTGAAGCACCGGTTTCCTTTTCTATTTCATTATAGGTTTTTCTAATCTTTAATAGCTTTGCTACTTCCAATCTTTGAGTAATTGAATGTAATTCTCTTACAGTACAAACATCTTCAAAAAATTTATAGCAGTCCTCTTTATTTTTCAACATTAAAACAGCATCAAAAAATTCGTCAATTTGTTTGCTTTTAATTCTCGACTCATCTGTCAAATAAATCACCCCTTATTAGAACAATCCAACAATTTCTCCAGATTCTAATACATCAATATTATTAGCAGCAGGAACCTTAGGTAATCCAGGCATTGTCATTATATCCCCTGTTAAAGCTACAACAAAACCCGCTCCTCTAGAAACTCTTAAATCCCTAACTGTTACTGTAAATCCTGTTGGTGCTCCTAGTAATTTCGGATCATCTGAGAAGGAATATTGAGTCTTAGCCATACATACTGGATAATTGTCAAGTCCTAAGTCAGATATTTCTTTTAATTTCTTTTTAGCTTTTGAAGTAAAGTCTACTCCGTCTCCACCATAAATATCTTTTACAATGGTTTCAATTTTTTCTTCAATTGATTTATTATCATCATATAAATAATGGAATTTATTTTCACTTTCTTCTATTTTATCTACTACTACTTTTGCAAGTTCAACAGCGCCTTCGCCACCTTTTGCCCATACATCACAAATAACTGCAACAGTACCTGCTTTAACTGTTAAATCCTTTAATAATTCTACTTCTTTATCTGTATCTGTTGGGAATTTATTTATTGCTACAACTACAGGTATTCCATAACTTGCCATATTTTTAATATGTCTTTCTAGGTTAGCAAATCCTTCTGTTAAAGCATCTAGATTTTCTGTTCCTAAATCAGCTTTAGCAACTCCTCCATGATGTTTTAAAGCTCTTACTGTTGCAACTACAACTGTTGCATCTGGAGTTATTCCACCTAATCTACATTTAATATCGAAGAATTTTTCAGCTCCTAAGTCTCCACCAAATCCTGCTTCAGTAACTGTATAATCGCATAATTTCATAGCCATTTTTGTTGCTACAACTGAATTACAACCATGAGCAATGTTTGCAAATGGTCCACCATGTAATATTGCCGGAGTATTTTCCAAGGTTTGAACTAGATTAGGATTTATAGCATCCTTCATTACTAATGCTACTGCACCTTGAGCCTTTAAATCCTTTGCATATATTGGTTCTCCTTCATAACTATATGCAACTAAAATATTACCAATTCTTTCCTTTAAATCTGAAAGACTTGTACTTAAACATAATATTGCCATGATTTCTGAAGCAACTGTTATGTCAAATCCATCTTCTCTAGGTACACCATTAGGTTTTCCACCTAATCCAACTACAATATTTCTTAAAGCTCTATCATTCATATCGAGAACTCTCTTCCAAAGAATTCTTCTTGGATCTATTCTTAATTCATTTCCTTGTTGTAAATGATTATCTAATAATGCAGAAATTAAGTTATGAGCAGTTGTAATTGCGTGGAAGTCCCCTGTAAAATGCATATTAATATCTTCCATAGGCACTACTTGTGCATATCCACCACCTGCTGCTCCACCTTTAACTCCAAAGCTAGGTCCTAATGAAGGTTCTCTTAAGGCTGAAATAGATGATTTACCAATTCTATTTAATCCCATTGATAAACCTACATTCATAGTTGTTTTTCCTTCTCCTGCAGGAGTAGGGTTTATAGCTGTAACCAAAATAAGTTTTCCGTCTTCTTTGTCTTTTAATCTATCTAATAGACCTAAGTCTATCTTTGCTTTATAATTACCATATAGGTAAAGATCATCACTGTCTATTCCTAAACGTTTGCCTACTTCTAATATTGGATCCATTTTTGCTTCTTGAGCAATTTGCACATCTGTTTTCATTAATTAGCCTCCTCATTGTAATTATCTCTATCATATATAATAACAACTTTTGCAAAGTAAAGCAATAGTTTTAGTTTATAAAAATATATATCTTCACTCTAATAGTTGATTGTTTTTTGATTTTTCTTAACAAAGAAAAAAGGCGAACTTCAGCCTTTTCATAGCTAATGTCGCCTTATTTACTATTCTTTTTTGACTTATATCTTTTTTCTGAATTCAATATTTTTTTTCTTAATCTAAAATTTTTTGGAGTTATTTCTACTAACTCATCTTCTTCGATAAATTCCAACAGTTCCTCTAAACTCATAATTTTAGGCGGTGATAGCTTTAATGCTTCATCGGCTGCTGAGGACCTAATATTGGTTTGAGCTTTTTTCTTGCAAACATTTACCTCTATATCTAATCCTTTTGGATTTGATCCTATAACCATACCTTCGTACACTTCTTCCCCAGGTTTTATAAATAAAATTCCCCTACTTTGTGCAGAATTAAGTCCATAGGCTGTAGCGGTTCCCGTTTCATAGGATATTAAAGAACCTGTACTTCTTCTAGGTATTTCACCTTTGAACTTTGCGTATTCCTTAAATTCAGAATTTATTACTCCACTACCCTTTGTATCTGAAATAAACTCTTGCCTGTATCCTATTAAACCTCTTGTTGGAATTTCAAAAACCAATCTTGTATAGCCACCTTGTGATGGTTTCATGTCTTTAAGCTCAGCTTTTCTCTGTCCGAGTTTTTCAATTATAGTTCCTACAAACTCCTCATCAACATCAATTACTACAGTTTCTATAGGTTCTAATAATTTACCATCTTCATCTCTCTTATAAAGTACTTCAGGTTTTGAAACTTGAAACTCATAATCTTCTCTTCTTAAATTTTCAATTAATACTGAAAGATGTAGTTCCCCTCTACCACTAACTCTAAAGGAGTCAGTACTATCTGTATCCTCAACTCTTAAACTAACATCCGTTTCTAACTCTTTGTAGAGTCTATTTCTAATTTGTCTACTTGTTACATATTTTCCTTCTCTACCTGCAAAAGGGCTATTGTTTACAATGAAATTCATTGAAAGAGTAGGTTCCGATATTTTTACAAAAGGTAAGGGTCTTACGTCTTCCTCGGAACAAATAGTATCTCCAATATTTATTCCTTCAACACCTGTTACTGCAATTATATTTCCTACTGATGATTCACTTACTTCAACTCTGTTAAGACCTTGAAATTCATATATTTTTGTTATATTTATTTTTTTATCTACACTTTTGTCATTATAATTTACTATATGTGCTGTGTCATTTACTTTTATACTGCCGGATTCTAATTTACCAATACCTATTCTACCAACGTATTCACTATAATCCGTTGTTGAAATTAACAATTTAAACGGTTCGTTAATGTCGCCTTCCGGAGCAGGTATATAATCTATTATAGTATCTAATAAAGGAGTCATGTCCGTATATTTTTCATTAGGATCTTTAGTAGCATAACCTTCCCTAGCTGAAGCATATATAAATGGAGAATCTAAATATTCTTCTCCTGCATTTAACTGTATGAATAAATCCAGTATTTCATCTACTACTTCATCCGGTCTAGCTTCTTCCCTATCTATTTTATTTATACATACTATTGTTGGTAAATTTAATTCAAAAGCTTTTTTAAGAACAAATTTAGTCTGAGGCATTGGTCCTTCAAAAGCGTCTACTACTAATACCACTCCATTTGCCATCATTAAAACCCGTTCAACTTCACCACCAAAATCCGCATGTCCCGGAGTATCTATTATATTGATTTTGTAATCCTTATATTCAATCGCCGTATTTTTAGACAGAATAGTAATTCCTCTTTCTTTTTCAATATCATTACTATCCATTACTCTATCTTCAACTTCTTGATTTTCCCTAAATATTCCACTGGTTCTTAATAATCCGTCTACTAATGTTGTTTTCCCATGATCGACATGGGCAATTATTGCAATATTTCTTATATTATTCTTTAATGTCATTTAATCAATCCACTTCCTATAAAATCTAACTTTTACAGTATATCACAAAATCAACAAAAAAATAGAAGCAAATTATAAATATAATTCTGCTACTATTTCATTTTTGTTGAATATTAAATTATCTGTCAACTTTTTTACTATAAGTAATCCTCTACCACAAGTTTCACAGTCTTCTACTTTAGCAGTAATTTCTTGTTTCACTCCCTCACCTTGATCTTTTACCTTCATGATTATTTTATTATCTACTATTTCTACCGATAAAGAGATTTTCTTTGAATAGTCGTTTTTATTGCCATGCTGTACACAATTTACTAAAAGCTCTGTAATAATTAAACGAATGTCATATATTAATTCTTCATCATCAAAATAATTTGTTAATTTATTTATGAAGTCTTTAGTCATATGAGTAGCATTTAAAATACTGCTGCAAGCACAATCCTCATATATATTCATAATCATCACCATTATATATTTACCCTAAAAGAAAAAATAATCACAATATATAAAATTTAAAAACTATTGTTTAATTTCTATTTTTAGGGTATAAATAGTTTGTATATAATTTGAAAGGAGGAGTGTTGATTATGAAAAGATATGTATGTCAACCTTGTGGATATATATATGACCCAGCAGAAGGTGATGCTGACGGAGGAATAGCTCCAGGTACAGCTTTTGAAGATTTACCAGAAGATTGGGTTTGCCCAGTATGTGGTGCCGGTAAAGATATGTTTGAAGAAGAATAATCAAAATTAAATATCTTTAAATATAAAAGTAGACATAATTTAAATGTCTACTTTTTTTGTAAAATAAATATTCGTAAAATAAAAAAATATAGATAAACATAATATTTTAATATTGTTTCAAATATAATTACTAGGATTTTTAAAAAATGAATATCTTTATTTTTTTATATTTATACATAAACAAATACTAATCTACTCTTCAAATCCTGAACCGTATTTTATTATATTTTCTATTTGTTCTCTTATAATATCTATATTTATCTTTTTTTCTGAACTAAATGGAATTATTAAATCCCTATCCTTTATATTTAAAGCCTTCATTATAATGTCGATATTTGTTTTAAATTTAGACTTTGAAATTTTATCGGCCTTATTTGCTATTACAAAACCTGTAAAATCATAGGATAAAATCCAGTCATACATCTGTTTGTCATTTTCAGTTGGCTTATGTCTAATATCAACAATTAAAATAGTCTCATAAAGATTTTTTCTATTATTTAAATATGTCTCAATTATTTTTGCCCAATTTTCCTTTTCGGTTTTTGATACAGCTGCATAGCCATATCCTGGTAAATCCACCAGTCTAAACTCCTCATTTATATTGTAGAAATTAACAGTTCTGGTTTTTCCAGGTTTTGAACTGGTTCTTGCAAGGTTTTTCCTATTTATTACAGCATTAATAAAACTCGATTTTCCAACATTTGACCTACCTGCAAATGCTATTTCAGGTAGGTCATCAACTGGATATTGATTTAATGTTGCAGCTATTGTTTCAAGTCTACTAGATTTTATTTTCATAGTAATTATTATTGTCTTTGAGCCATTTCACCATCAAAAATATAAAGTCCTGATATACTTCCGTCAATTCTTTCAAGTCTAGTAATAATAGCTTCAAAGGATGCTTCTTCTTCAACTTGTTCAGTTATATACCAAGATAATAAATCTTCAGATGCATAATCGCCAATTTCTCTAGCTTCATCAAATAATTTTCTTATTCTTGAAGTAACAACTTTTTCATGCTCTAAAGCTGCTTTAAATATTTCTTCTAAATCCTTATAATCTGATTTTGGTTCTCCTATAGCTTTTAGCTTAACATCATAGCCAACTTCTAATAAATAATCTTTAAATTTATCTGCATGCTCTATTTCCTCTTCTTCTTGTTTATATAGGAAATTTGCATATCCGTTCCAATCATTTATTTCACACCAATGAGCCATAGCTTTATAAATATATGCTGACTCTAATTCGAAATTATATTGTTCATTCATATTATCAAGTAATTTTTTGTTATCCATAATATTAATATCTCCTTGTTTTATAATTTTGCTAATGAGCTATTTAATATAAATAAGCCATTAGATTTTTTTCCTATTCTTTTCATTCTTAGCTCTAAAGGTTCAATATAAGATACTACCTTTGTTTGATTTGCTAATAGGTTTTTAAAGAAAATTTCAATTTCATAATTTTTTTCTTCCCTTGCCTTTAGAACAATTTCATCATATTTATTACATAGTTTTTTTTCTGTTTTAACTACAGCTTTAATAACATCCTGTAAATTTTCAATGCCATTTTCAATCTTATCCATTTTTTCAAATGAAACTACATATCCTAATTGTCTTAAATAGTTCTCTATTATTTCAGAGTCTTTCAAAGCATACATAGACTGCTTATTCAGCAAATTAGAGAACCCTTTCCAACCATTACGATCAGTCCAAGATTTCATGGATCTATAATAAAGATAATTATTTAAATTATAATTTATTAGTTCATTTGCATTATCTAGTACATTCTTATCCATTGCATCTCCTTCTTTCTTTATCTCTACTTAATACATTATACCCTTTTAATTATTTTGTTAACAAGTTTAATTTAAATATTATTTAAGTTTATAGTATAATAATAACTATCAAATAATTAATAATATCCTAGGAGTAGTGTATGAAAAAGAAGCGTAGAAGAAAAAACAAAAAGAACAATTTGTTTCTAATATTTTTCTATATTGCTATTTTTGTAATAGCTTTTCTTTTATTTGATCCTAGTAAATTTTTAAAGGGAAAAAAATCAGTTGAAAACAAGGCAACTTTAACTCATTTAACTGAAAAAGATAAACTAGAAGAATTTAATTTTATAATGAAACTATTAGAAGAAGATTATCCCTACCTAGCTATAAATGAAAAATATTCTGAAGTTAATCTTAGTCAAATAAAAGAAAAATACGAAAAACTTATTATAGAAACTAAGGATGACATAAATTACGAAAAAATTTTATCAGATTTTTTCAAAGAATTTAATCAGCCTAATTTATTTCTATTAAATTCTGATGATTATTATTTATACAAAGAATATGAAGAAATCAATGGTAATTCACCTTGGTATGATGTTTTAAATTCTGAAATGCCTACATTGCGCTATGGGGAATATAAGAATAACTTTAAAAATAGCAACTATTTTAGCGGACTTTCCATGACAATTCTTTTAGAAAATAAAATTGCCTACATAAAAATAACGGATTTCAGTCCCCTATTTGTTGAGACGGATAAACCCCTTATTGAGAATTTTATTAATAGTATTATGGATTATCCTTATTTGATAATAGATATAAGAGATAACCAAGGGCAATCTATTGAATATGTTTTAAATAATATAGTGGAGCCGTTAGCACACGATACCCTTGTAATGAATTCCCTTATTCTTGAAAGAAATGAAAATCATCAAGAATTTTTAAATTATTATAATTATTTACCTTATATAACAATAAAAACCGATTTTGAAAAATCATCACAGCTAAAAGATACACCTATTTCCAATGATAACCTTGAAAACTTTCCTCTTTATAGAGAATACAATATAAGAATTGAAAAAAAAACCAATTTTAAAGGTGAAATATTCTTATTGCAAAATAGAAATACCAGAAATGCCGCTGATTTTTTTAGTCAGTTTTCAAATATTACAGATTTTGCAAGTACAGTTGGTCAATTTACCGGTGGAAATGGGGTTAACTTAAATACGGCTTTTATAGAACTTCCTAAAAGCGGTTTTGTTCTTTCAATGCCAGTAGGTATGGGAATAAATGAAGAAGGTTCACCTAATACTGAATTTGGCACATATCCTGAAATAAGGGTAGACGAGGAATCAGATGCCTTAAATATTTTACTTGAAATGTTAAATTAAAAAAACTCCAGACTATATTTAGTCTGGAATTTTTTATTTGGTCTTTAATTTAAAATTATCTAATAAACCATTAAATGATTTCTGAGCCTCGTGTTCATTATTTATAACCTTATAAAAAGATCTGTGATTTCCTATTCGATATAGAATAATTTCTTCAATTTTGATATTTTTAATTATTTCTATAAATAGCTTTAAGCTATCCAATATCATATAGTAATCTATTTTTCTATACTTAAGTTTTACTCTATTATAAACATTTCTTTTTCATTTTCTCTTTTTATAATAAACACAAAAACAATAAGAGAAAATATAGATATAGCAACTCCTTCTTTAAAACCTACCGGTGTGTATTTAAATTCAATTATATGTTCTCCCCTATCTAAATTCAAGCCTACAAAAGCATCTTTAAATGGTTTAATCTCTGTTTTATTACCATCTACATATGCTGTCCATCCTTCATTATAGGGAATTGAAGTAAATAAATACCCCTTATTTAAAGCGGTTATTTTCATATTTACTTTTCTAGAGCTATATTTAACTGAACTAGCAGATTCTTCTTTTAGGATTTTGTATCCTTCATTAAACACGTTTTCATCTAATAAGGCTAATTTTAAACCATAATCTCCATCATCTTCCGATTTGATTTTTACTATAAAATTTACTGTTTCTCCCTTTTCAAAATATCCAACAGACATTACCGATTTTCTTCTTGCATCTAGGGTTATTTTTTCTCTGTTGCTTTCTGCTATTATTTTTTCATCTTCTACTTTATCCGTATCTACATAATAATATCCACTCTCAGGTATTATATATTCTATATTGATTTCTCCTTCAGTATTATCTGCTAAAATTGTATAATCATAATTTCCATTACTATGTTGTTCTAAGTTTATTCCTGAAGATGTAGCCTTGTTTTTCTCTATTAGGGTAAATATGTTTTCATCTAGGCCTGTAAAGGACTTAAAAATTGTATTTTGATTTTCCAATAGGGTACTATAATAATTTTCAAATAAAGCTTCTTCCTTTATCATAAAGCCTAACGGTAAGCTTTTATTATTTTTATATAGGAAAACATTGTTTTTACTTTCTAACAAGTCAATATCAAAATTTTCATATAGTTCTTTTTCTCTAGAAATTAAATAATCTATATTTAAAATACCATTTGTTAATGGAGAACCATAGCTATAAAAATATCTATTTCCAATAGGATATGATGGAATACCAATCTTTTCTAAAAAAGTAGATACTCTTGCATCTATAGTTGATGAAAACAAAGCAACTCCATTATATTGGTATAAGGCCGGATCATTATAAGTAAACCTGTCTAGAATTTCCATTCTATAAAAATCATTTCCTTTTTCTTTTTCTACCTTATCTACGAAATAATCAATTTCTTCTTTATTTGCATTAAAAATACCATGGTCAGTTTTTCCAGCTGTACTTACTCCAATATATGTATTTGCAAATACTTCTGCAATAATTAAAAAATATAATAAAAAGGATACTACTACTCTGTATTTAATCCTATTGCTGTAGATTAATAGTAAATAAATTAGTAAAACTACAACATTTGCAATTAAAACCTCTACTGTCCTATTACTTCCTAAAAATATGACTACTCCTAAGGCTATTAAGGAAATAGAAATATATTCTCTCTTCTCGAAGTATTTAAGATTTTTATAACCTTTGTAGGCAATAACCACTAGAACAAAGGATAATATAAATGTAAATCTATAGGGAAGCATGTTAGTATATCTAAATCCATGCCAAATATAATTTAAAATATTTATATTTGTACTTAAAATCAAAAATACTATTACTATTAAAGATAGTATTTTTTCTTTAATTTTAATTCTTCTTGACAGAAAATATGATATTGATAAAAATATTGTAATTAGTCCGGAATATATATTAGGTAAGCCTTCTCTTACTGTAGGAAAGTTAAATGCTAAAAAATTAGACAAAATATCTGTAAAAGAATGATAGGTTTCAATATCTCCCATAAAGGGACTGGCTGTTTTAAAAACATTTGTTAAGGTAATTGCAGCGGGAATTAAAATCCAAGAAAATAAACCAGCAGCTAATATTGAAGCTCCCAGTATTTTAAATCCTCTTTTTATAAAATCTAAAAATCTTACTCCTACATTTATTGAGTAAAAAACATAAAATATTACTGCAAATATGCTTACAAAAATACTCATATAATAATTTGTAAAAAAACATAATGCTATGGAAATAATATAGATTTTAAATTTATTTTTTATTATTATATTTTTTAAACCTAATATCACCAAAGGAAATAGAGCAAAAACATCTATCCACATAATATTCCAATAATAGCCTGCTATAAAACCACATAAGGAATATAATAGCGAAAAAATTACTAAAGAATAGTCTTCCTGCTGATAAATGGATTTTAAGTAAACAGAAAAAGTAACTGCTGCTATTCCTACTTTAATTGCTATTAATAAAGCAAAAAAAATACTAAGCATAGATTCAGGAACAAGAATCGTCAATAAGTTTAATGGACTTGTACAATAATAGGCCATAAGGGAAATAAAATCCGTTCCTAACCCTAAATGCCAGCTAAAAAAAATTGACTCTCCTTTTAAAATTTTCCCTCTTAACTCTAACATAAAATGATAATATTGATGGTAGGCATCAATAACTAAAATTTGATTGTTACCAAAAGGATAAAATCTAGAGACTATAAATATTATCAGAAAAATTATAATCGGAATTACAAAAGATAATATATGAAAATAATTTTTTTTATTTTCAAGTCTTTTTAATTTTTCTATCATAATAACTCCTAAAAATAAATATATCTTAAAAATTAAGAGGATAGTCTCCTATCCTCCAATAAGTAAAATTATTCTAAAGAATCATTTATTAAAGCTGTAGCTTCTATTTCAATAACAGCATCTTTAGGTAGTTTTGCAACTTCTACTAATGCTCTAGCAGGTTTGTGATCGCCAAAGAAATTAGTATAAACTTCGTTAATTGCATCAAAATCACCAATATTTTTAACAAATACACCAACTCTTGCAATATCTGTTAATTTTCCACCAGCTGCTTCAACTATAGCTAAAACATTGTCTAAGCTTGTTTGAGTAGCTTCTTTTACATCATTTACTAACTCACCATCTTTAATTGGAAGTTGTCCTGAAACTAAAACTACATCTGCTCCTTTTAATCCTCTAGTTCCTTGTGAATATGGACCAATTGCTGCAGGTGCCTTGTGTGTTGTAATAAATTCTACGCTCATTAAAATCTCTCCTTTAATTTCTATTTCTATTTACTCCATAATCTCTCTAAATCATAGTATTCTCTAAACTCTGGAGTAAATACATGTAATATTATATCACCTAAATCTACTAGAATCCAATTTCCATCTCTATAACCTTCTTTACTAAAGACTTCAATTTCATTTTCCATTGCAACTTTTTCCACTTCATCTGCAATAGCTTGAGTTTGATTTGGTGTATTTCCCGTTACTATTATGAAATAATCAGCTATAGCTCTTCCTTTTTCTAATTCAATAATTTTAATATCTTTTCCAATCTTGTCTTCGCAAGCCTTTACAATTAATTGTACCTTATCTTCCACTAATACCTCCTATTAACTCATTTCTCAATTTTATAGTGTTTATTGAGATAATCTGATTGTTTTCTATTAAATATTTAATATTATTATTAATACTTAATATTATAGCATCATTTAAATTTATTAAAGACTTTTCTCTTATTTTATCTACTGAGGGATAATCTCTACCGTTTTCTGTTTTGTCTGCTAAATAGATTACCTTTTCAATTTCAGTCATACCTAGTCTACCAGTAGTATGCCATAATATAGCATTTAAAACATCATTATCTTCTACCTTATAATGATTTTTTGCTACTAGGTATCCAATTATGCAATGTTCTAAAAAGGGATTTTTAAATTCTACATATTCATCTTTCTTTATGAGCTTATTATATTCTGAAATATACTTGTTTTTATAGTGTTCTTCTTTTCCTTTGCCACAATCGTGAAGTAGTGCTGCCAGTTTACATTTATTAATGTCAAGCTTATATTTACCGGCTATTTCTTCAGCCTTATTAACTACTCTAAGTGTATGTTCATATCTCGATTTCTTTAAATCTCTTTTTAAATTCTCTTTAATTTCTTCAAAACTAAACATACAAGCCCTCTTTTAAAATGTAGTCATAAACCTTCTCCGGTAGATAATACCTAGGATTTTTTTTCAAATTAAATTTTCTTCTAATATTTGTGGAAGATATGTCTAAAAAAGCTGTAGGTATTTCTTCAACAAAATATCCATGTAAATTTATTTTTTTTATTTTTTCCCTAAGAGCTGTAAGCTTATCAAAAGATCTTCTAGCTACAAGAACTGTAACCTCTGAAAGAAATTCTTCATACTTATACCATTTTTCAATATTCATAAAGGAATCTTCTCCCATAATAAAATATATACCGAAATCTTCATATATTTCTTTAATATATTCTATTGTTTCCATTGAATAACTCTTAGTTTCTTTTTTTACTTCATAGTCTAAAACAATAAATTTTTCATTTCCTTTAATGGCCAAATTAACCATTTCCAATCTCTTTTGACCAGAAGTTATCTCTTTGTTTTTATGAGGAGGAAAGCCTGCTGGAATAAAAATAATTCTATCTAGATTTTTAAACTCTAAAGCCTCTTGGGCCATAACTAAATGACCTATATGAATGGGATCAAAGGTACCTCCCATAATGCCTATTTTTTTATTTTGGCAATTCAATTTTCTTCTCATCTGACTCTCTGTATATTATAAATTTAGATCCTATAAATTGCACAAATTCTGCATTTAAATTATCTAGTATGGTATTTATAATTTCATCTTTATCATCTAAATTATTATTTAGTATCTTTATTTTAATAAGCTCCCTTTTATTTAAAAGGTCATCTATCTGCTTTAAAGTATTACCTGTTACTCCGCCTTTTCCTATTAATAGCACAGGTTCCATTTTATGAGCCAAGCTTTTCAAATACGCTCTTTGTTTTGTTGTTATCATTAAGCCTCCTAATCGAAATATTCAAATTCCATTTCTCCAACAATTACTAAATCTCCGTTACCAATATTCAATTCCTTTAGTTTTTTAAACACTTCCTTGTCATCTAAAACTTTTTGGAAATGTCTTAAAGCCTCATAATCCTCAAAATTAGTTCTATAAACCAGGTCATCAATTAATGGTCCGGTTACTATAAAAGTATTACCCTCCCTTACAGTTACTTCATAATCCGGTTCAGCTTCTTCTTCAAACGGAATATACTCTTCATCATATGTTTCATACTCTAACTTTATATCTTTAATATATTCCCATATTTTATACTTCAATTTATCTATACCTTCAGTTGTAGCTGCTGACATTTCAATAATTTCGTCAATTTTGTCCGGAAAGGCCTTTTTAATTTTTTCTAAACCTTCTTTTGCTCCTTCAATATCCATTTTATTAGCTACAATTATTTCTTTTTTATCTGCTATTTTTATATTATAAGAAAGCATTTCTTTTCTAATTGTATTATAATCCTCTACAGGATTTCTTCCTTCACTACCGGAAGCATCTAATACATGAACTAAAACCTTAGTCCTTTCAATATGTTTTAAAAAATCAAAACCTAAACCAACACCTTCACTTGCACCTTCTATTAATCCGGGAATATCCGCTATAACAAAGGATTCTCCTTCACCAACTTTAACAACGCCTAGATTTGGTTCTATTGTTGTAAAATGATAGTTTGCAATTTTAGGTTTGGCCTCGCTAATAATTGAAAGAATAGATGATTTTCCAACATTTGGTAAGCCAACTAATCCAACATCTGCCAATAGCTTTATTTCCAATTTAATGGTTCTTTCTTGTCCTTTAGTTCCAGGCTCTGCAAATCTTGGAGCTTGCCTTGTTGAACTTGCAAACTTAGCATTTCCTCTACCACCTCTGCCACCTTTACAAATTAAAAAAACTTCCCCATCTTCTTTCATATCATGTATGACACGATCAGAATCAAAGTCCTTTACTAGTGTTCCTACAGGAACTTTTAAATAAAGATCTTCTCCCTTTTTGCCATACATTTTTTTTGTTCCACCATTTTCTCCATTTTCAGCTTTATAATGTCTTTTATATCTAAAGTCCATTAATGTTCTAATGCTATTACTAGCTACAAGATAAATACTTCCTCCATTTCCACCATCTCCACCGTATGGTCCGCCTGAAGGCTCATATTTTTCTCTACGAAAGGATACGGCACCATCGCCTCCCTTTCCTGCTTTTAATTCTATTTTTGCTACATCTATAAACATATTACTACCTGTTCTTTCTTTTTTACTTTATATAAATATATCATAGATATATAAATAGTCACATATTTAATATATTACCCAATATTTTATATAATTTCCTATCTTATTATTTATTTTAATTTATACGAAAAACATATTCGATTATTTACTATTAAATTTAAAACATAATCCCTATCTATTATACTTTTTGCTTTTTAATTATAGCTATTTCATTTCCCAGCCAAGCTTTTCTTTTGGAAAACTTTACATAAACCTGACCTACACTAGCTTATTTTATTAGCTATATAAAATCATAAAAAAAGCAACACTGTAATAGTGTTGCAAAGTTTTACGCTAATTCTTCTCTTGGATAAACAGAAATTTGTCTTTTGTCTTTTCCTTTTCTTTCGAATTTAACTATACCATCGATTGTAGCAAATAAAGTGTCATCGCCACCTTTTCCTACATTATTACCTGGATGAAATTTAGTGCCTCTTTGTCTTACTAAAATATTTCCTGCAAGAACAAATTGTCCGTCTCCTCTTTTAGTACCAAGCATTTTAGCAGCACTATCACGGCCGTTTTTAGAACTACCTACTCCCTTTTTACTAGCAAATAGTTGTAAGTTCATTTTTAACATATTATCGCACCTCCTCGTATTCAACGCTAATATATTCATTGTAATTCTCTTCTATACTACTTAAAGCTAATTTCAAGCTATTCATTATAAGTACAGTTTGTCTAATAGTTTCCTCTGGCATATTGTTATAATCAATAACCAAATTGTATAATCCATAATCTACAGAATATTCTATGCTATTAGATATTTTTAAAATCTCAGTTAATGTGTTAATAGTATTAATAAGATATACCGACACAGCTGAACAAACTATGTCCTTACCACTGTCATCGTATTCTCCATGGCCTTTAGACTCTACTTTTATAATTCTATTATTAGAATCTATAGTCATTTTAATGTTAATCATATTAACCTTCTATTGATTCAATTTTAACTTTTGTAAATGGTTGACGATGTCCTTTTTTCTTTCTATAGTTTTTCTTTGCTTTATATTTGAAAACTACGATTTTCTTTCCTTTTCCATGAGCTTCTACAGTAGCCTTTATTTTAGCTCCTGAAACTGTAGGATTTCCAACTTTTACATCTTCTCCGTCAGCTATTAATAATACATTATCAAATTCTACATTATCGCCAACTTCTGCATTTAATTTTTCAATATAATAGCTTTTACCAGCTTCTACATTATATTGTTTTCCACCTGTTTCAATTATTGCGTACATTTAACGTGCACCTCCTTATTTTAAGACTCGCCAGACTTCGGTGCTATGCTTTAAAACCTAATCCGAGCGGTTACACACTCAAGTATTATATGCTAAATATATTTAAAAGTCAATATTTATTCCTGTTCTAATAAACTCTAAAAGACCTGTTTTTGTAATTCCAAAATATTTTATTTTTGAATATTTTTTTATTTCCCTTAATATGAAATTATTTAATACTTTAAATTCCTTTTTGTTTATATTTATAATATCCACTACTATTATACCCTGAATGTTTCTTAAATTAATTTGCCTTAAGGCTTCCTTTATGGCAAGTTTATTAATCTCCAGAAAGTCCTCATTTCTACCACTATTAACATCAATAACCGTTAGGGCTTCTGTTTTTTCTACAATAATATTTGCATTATCCTTAATAATAATTTTCTTGGAATTTAAATTAATTAAATCCTCAGTAATATTTTCATCATATTTATAGTCATATTCTTCATTATAAATAACATTTTCAGTATTATAATAGTTTTTTAAAATATTTTTTATTTCTTTATTATTTGTAACAATATATTCAAATTCTTCTGAGATTAATTCAAAAACACTTTTAGGATTTGAATACAACTTTCTTGGTATAGGTAAAAATTTCGATTGTTTTTTTATATATTCATCAACTTTTAAAAGGGACTTATATTCTTTTAAAAGTTCTTCTTCAGAAATATTAATGCTATTAGTTCTAAAGGTAATTCCTTTAAATTTAGCTGTACTATCTATTTTCTTTTTAAAATTAATAAGGTCTTTCCTATTTATTTTTCTAGAGTATTTATTCTTCTCCCTATTTGGATAATAAACTATATTTTGTCCTGCTATACTATAGTCCATAGTATATTTATCAAATTTATTATCTCCTGTTTTTTTATAAAGCTGAACTAATATTTCATCTCCTAAGAATTTATCTCCCCTAATTTGACCTTTGCCAATACAAGCCTCTACACCTTTTTCTATTTCAATAATAAACCCGTTAATACTTTCGATATTTTTTATTATTTTAGCAATATAAATACTATCTCTTTCATCGATATCTATATTTTCTAACACTTCTAATTTGTTATTTACAATATAGCCAATGGTTATTATGTTTTTATTTTTATATACAAAATAATAATTCATTATTTTCCTAATAACCTTTCAAAGAAACTTTTTTGAATTTCATATTTACCTTGTCCCAAATAAACCTTCCATATTTCATTTAGAAACTCTTCTTTTGTATTTGAATCTATTTTAATTTCTCCTATTATTTTATAATTTTCTTCATCTAAGGATTTTTTGGCTTTTGAATTTATTTTTTTATTAATGGCAATATTGTTTATGAAATATTTGTTTTTAAAGTTATTTTCTAGAATATAATCTGTAATAATATCTACATCTTTTAAACTGTCTAAAACTTTTAAATCAGAATTTATTAAAATATAATCAAATTCTAAAATATTATCTATTTTATTAAAATCTTCATCTGTCATAGTATACTTATCGGGTTTATAGGCACTAGACATAATCATTAAACTATCCTTTAATTCTAAAGTAGCTTGGTCTAAATCACAAATACCTGAAAAATAATCTAAATAATCATAGATTATATAATCTTCAATTTTAAAATAAATCTCTAAACCCCTATTATTTTCCATGTTTATTATTAAAACTCTCTTATCCTTAGATAAAAAACTAGAAAGGCTTGAAATATACAAGTACTTTCTAGTTTTATCCTCAGATGAAATATAAATCTTTTTCATCTTACCCTCTATTCATCATCTCTTATTTCATCGTCATCATTATCATCATAATTATCATTGTTGGAGTTAGTACTAGTAGATGGATAAACATTCATAGCAGCCCCTAAAACCTCTCTCATTAACGGGGTTATATTTTGACTTGTTCCCGCTTGAATTACTACTGCCGCAACAACATATTGTGGATCATCATAGGGAGCAAAGCCTATCATCCAACCATGATCGCTATAGTCTTTACCTGTTACAGGGTTTTTTAATCCAGTTTCTGCTGTACCGGATTTTATTCCCATTTCAAATGGTAGCTTTCCAAGTACATTACTGTTTAAAGCATCTTTAGATGCCATATTAGTACCTTCCCTAATAATATCTATATAACTATAATCATCTATATCTATTTTTTCTGATGTTGGAGTATTTTCATATACAGGTACTCCATCTTTGCTATTAACAACCTTATCTACAACAGATACTTTGTTTTTATATCCGCCATTTGCAATTGTTGACATATACCTTGCCATTTGTAACGGGGTGTAAGCATTTTGTCCTTGCCCAATTACAACATTTAAACTGTCTCCTATTAACCATTCCGATTGATCTAAATAATCATATTTAATTTTTGTAGAAAAAGTTCTCCCATCTGAATCTATTTCTACATCAGGGTCAAAGCCAAGTTCTTTAAGCCTTTTAATTACCTCTGATTCAGATGGAACTATCTCCTCATCTATCCATGAAGTAATTTCAAGAATTTTATCCTTTAACTCCTCTTCTGAAGTCTTTTTATCTACTAAAGATTTTTTAGCATTCTTTTCTAAAAAATTAATAAATTGATTTCTATAAGAAGCTTTTTTTATTTTTTTATCTGGTAAAATACCTGAAGACTCTGCCGGAATATTAATATCTATTCCTGTTTTTTCCCCTAGGCCTAGCATTTTAGCATATTTTTCAATACTATCAACTTCTAATTTAAATTTTCCTCCATCAGTGGATTTTCCTTCTTCTCCTAAGGCTAACTTGTAAAAATAAATATTACAGGAATCCTTAATTGCATCTTTTAATGTTTCATTACCATGCATACCACCATGACTTCCCCAAACAGCATCTTGAAAGACCCTTCCTCCTACTTTAATGTGTCCAGGACAATTTATAGGATGATCCGGATTTAGTCCTGAACTTAATCCGGCTAAGGCTGTAGCTAATTTAAATGTTGAACCAGGTTGTATTGCTGACTGCATTGCTATATTTAATAAAGGTCTAGGTGCAAACATATCCCTTTCATCCTTAGGAAATAAATTTTTCCAATCACTTGATGAAATACCTGTTGAAAACATATTTAAGTTAACGCTAGGTTCATTTGCCATTGCAACAAGTTGCCCTGTTTTTGCATCTAAAACCACAACAGCACCACTAGTTGCATCCTTGTATTGACCTGCTGAAGAATTAACTAAATTAACATCTCCCCAATCAGAGTTAAACACATTATCTCCCGTTAGGGATGAAATAGTCTCTTTTAAGGCATTTTCAGTTGCTAGTTGTATCTTCCTATCAATTGATGTGTATACGTCCTTACCTGGTACAGATTTGGTTTCGCCAAGAACTTCTGTAGTATTTCCTCTATTATCTACCATTACCCTTTTAAAGCCATTTTCGCCCTTTAATTGTAGTTCCTGACTTTCTTCTATTCCAGTTTTTCCTATTAGAGATTCTGCATTATACTTTTCTTCTTTTAAATAGGTATTAATTTCACTTTCTGTTGAAATTTTCCCCATGTAGCCTATAACATGAGAGGCTAGTTCTCCATAAGGATAGTATCTAATAGATTCTGAATCAACAAAAATACCAGAATCATCTGTAAAGTTCTCTTCTATTTTAGAAAATGTAACTTCGCTTATATTATAGGTTAAATCTAAGGGAACATATCTTAAATCTCCATGTTTTTCAATTAAATCATAGATTTTTATAATATTATATACATCATAATCTGAATATTTTTTTATTTCATAGTTTTTCTTTATTGCATTATATAATTCCTTTACTCCATCCTCTTCATCAACTTTATATCTTTCATATAAATCTGAAATATTTTTTTCATATGAATATACCCAATCAACTACCGAGATTTGAGGAGTAATATTTAATTCAGTATTTATTTTTTGTGCAATAAATTTTATTTTATCCGATGTTACAAATTCTTCTAAAAGGTCATTTTCAATTAGTAATTTTATCAATGAATCCTTGGCATTAATATCTTTGTTTTTATCATCTGTCCTATATCTTATTTCTGTAACTGGATTGTTTTTGTTTGTTTCATCAATATCAACAACTATATCATTATCAACTCTATTTTTTTTCAAAATATCTAAAGCAATTCTTGCTGGTACAACAACATTATCGTCTTCAGAACCTGCATTTAAAGTTACATTATCCAATAGTTGAGATATACTGGAATCTTTAACAATTTCAACAAAATCATCCTTGGCATCTGAATCCAATGTAATTCCTGAATGATTTTTTGAAAGAGTTGACTTTATTTCCAACAAGGATTCTTCATCTTGAAAGCCTAGTTTCTTTATTGTTAAATTATCTTCTAATTTATTCTCTTTTAAAATATCATAGGCAATTTTTCTTCCAACGGGATGATTTAATATATTACGAATAATTCCTTCATCCTGTTTAGAATAATTTGCTAAAAAATCATACGGATTTTGATTTTTCTCATATCCGTTGCTATTTAAAAACTCATTATTTTCAACATCTTCAAACTCTAATTTATCCAAGCCGGAGCTTAATGGCAAACTAAAACCTTTGTTTTTTATACTTTTAATAATTGAATCAACTACCCTATACCTATATTCACCATTTTTAGTGTCTTCAGTATACTCTTCTTTAACAAGAGTTGATACAAGATCATTTTCAATAATTATCCTAATGGTTTTTTCTATTGGACTTTCATCTTCAGATATATAATCCTCTTTATCCTTATATGAAATAATATTATAGGATATAGGATATTCTATATTATAAGTAGCACCATCTAAATCCAAATATCTACTTAATTTAAGAAGATTTTTATTTTTTTCTTCTGTCTTTAATAATGTAAATTCATCTTTCATAATAGAAGCTGTATATACGGTTTTATTTCCTGCTAATACATCTCCATTTCGGTCATAAATATTGCCTCTAGGAGCTATTATTTCAACTTCTCTAATTCTTGAATTTTCAGAAATATCTCTGTAATAATTACCTTTTATTATGGTTAAATAAGCAAGCCTTATAAAAAGTAAAAACATTGTAATAAAAAGAATTATTTTTATAGCGTAAAATCTATCCTTTCCTTCAATGTTCTTAAAAAACTTTCTAATTATTTTTTTTATACTATTCATATAAACACCAACTACAATCTAAATCTAGGAAATTCAAATATTTTTTTAAATAAATAAAAGACCAGTATATATAATAGGGAATTAAGAATTACCTCTATGAAAATCGGACCTAGTAAATAACTTAAAATTGAAACTTTATCTCCTATTATTTTTATAATTATAGAATTTCCTAAAAAATTTCCCACTGTAGATACAGCTGTTAGTATAATTCCTGTTCGTATATCCTCTTTATTTATTCCAGCTTCAGAATTCCCTATTAAAAATCCAATAATAAAGTACATCAACGCTCTAATACCAAGGACTTTAGAAAATAAAATATCCTCTATAAGCCCTATTATTAATCCACCAAATCCACCAACATAAGGTCCAAATCCTATTGCTAAACTAACAACTACAGGTATTGAAATATTTGCATGAACTGACAACACATCAATTCTAGAAAATAATGTTGACTGTAATATTAAATTTATTAAAACTACAACTACTATTTTAAATCTATTCATCGTCTAATTCCTGTTCGTTTTTTAAAATTAAAACTCTATAAATATTATTAAAGTCTACAGGTGATTCAACTATAATCTTTTTTTCAGTATCACTTTCGTCTTTAATTACTTCCTTTATTTTTCCAATATATAAATTTGGAGGGTATACTCCACCTAGTCCGGAAGTATAAATTGCATCTCCTGAAGTAACATCGGCTTCTGTTCTATACATTCTACCTTCAATCTTGTTTTTGCTTCCACCTGTTATTACTCCTATTTCTCCGGATTTAGAGGTTCTAAAGGAAACACCTGCACTAGGATCTGTTATTGAAGAAACCTTAGCATAATTTAGTCCAACATCTACTACAGTACCAATAAGACCTTGCACTATTGTTCCTTCTTCCCCCATTACACCTTGTACAATGGTATCTTTTTCTTTAACACCACTAACCGTACCCTTATCTATTGTAAATCTATCATAAACATTGGAAGAATCCACTCCAACTATATATGCTTTTGTATAATCCTTTTTGTCTTTTTTTATTAAATCATATTCTGTTTTTAAATATTCTTCATTGTTTATAACCATTTCCATATTTTCAACTTGTTTTTTTAATATTGCATTTTCTGCATTTAAGTCAGCATTTTCTTTTCTCATATCAGCTGAACCAAATAAAAATTCAAGTCCATCAATTAGTTTCGAGGATGTAAAATACACAACTTTGGTTATAGGAGTAGTAACAGTTCCTATAATATTACCTCCAAAGGATAATAATCTATTATTTCCCTTACTTGTAACAATTAATGATATTAAAAACAAAACTGTTGTAATAAAAATAACATATCTTCTTTTTTTATTATTATTTCTAAAACTATTGTTCATTTTTCTTCCTAATAAATAATTTTCTTTTCTTTGTTATGATTTCTATGGCCTTACCTATTCCAATACCTGTTACATCTATGGGATTTTCACTTACCTTAGTTTCAATTAAAATATTTTCTCTTATAGTCTCTGCGAATCCTTCAAGATTTGCTAATCCTCCACAAATAACCATTCCATTTAAAACTACCTCTCCTGAAATTTCCGGTGGTGTTTTTTCTAAAACAGTTCTTATTGAAGAAAGAGTTTCATTTACTAATGGCATAACACAGTCTAATAAATCAGCAGCCGAAACCTCTACTACTTTTGGCATACCGGTAATAAGATCCTTTCCACTAATACTTGCTTTTCTAGATTGATTTTCCGTTTTTAATGAACATATATTGTTTTTTAAATATTCACAAGTGGTGTTTCCAACTAAAAAATTATATGTTTTCTTAACATAATTTCTTATATTTCTATCAACATTATCTCCACCGTATTTTACAGCATCAGAAGCTACTACTCCAGCTAAAGACACTATTGAAGTTTGAATTGTCCCAGCTCCTATATTAACTATTAGATTTCCCTGTGGTTTATTTATATCATATCCTATACCTAATGCAGAAGCTATATTCTCCTCTACTAGAACAACATCCCTACAACCAGCGTATATTACTACATCTTCCACTGCCCTTCTTTCAATATCAGTTAAAAAAGAAGGCACAGTTACTACAGCTCTTGGTTGAATAAGTGTAAAACCCTTAACAGCTTTTTTTATAAAGTATGACAACATGGCTCTTGTTAATTCAAAGTCTGCAATAGCACCATTTTCCAATGGTCTTACAGCCATAATATTTTCCGGAGTTTTTCCAAGCATATTTTTTGCTTCAATACCAACAGCTAGTAATTCATATGTTGTTAAGTCTATAGCTACAACGGAAGGCTCGTTAATTAATACATTTCCATTTATATCGGAAATTACAGTATTTGCCGTACCTAAATCTATTCCCAAATCCCTTGCAAAAATTTTAAAAAATGATGGCATTTTTTACTCCTTAAAAATATTCTTTCTCTTTTAAACTTAAAAATTGGCCATCGCCAATTATAAGATGGTCCAAAACTTGAATTCCTACTATTTTTCCCGTTTCAACTAATCGTCTAGTAATCTGAATATCATCCTTACTCGGCGTAACATCCCCACTTGGATGATTATGTACAAGTATAATAGAATTTGCACTTTTCTTTATAGCTTGTTTGAAAACCTCTCTTGGATGTACTAAAGAGCTGTTTAATGTTCCTTCAGAAATTAATTCCTTAGAAATTATTTTATTTTTAGTATTTAACAATAAAATATAAAAACACTCTTTTAATTTATTTCTTAATTCTTCCATAAAAATATTAGCAACTGAATTTGGACTATTAATTGTATATTCATTAAATGACTTTCTTATATTTAACCTTTTAGACAATTCTAAGGCTGCAATGATTTTACTCGCCTTTGAAATGCCTACACCTTCAATTTCCATTAATTCGTTTAATGAAATATCCATGTGATTGCATTCTTTTTTCATAATATTTAAAATATTTCTTGCAAGCTCAATTGCATTATGTTTTTTAGAACCCGTCCCTAGAATAACGGCTAATAATTCTTCGTCGGATAGGTAGCCTACACCATGTAAAGCCAACTTTTCCCTAGGCTTGTCCTCATCCTTTAAATCTCTTATTCTTAATCTATATTCATTATTATATTTTTGATTTTCCATTATTGTTTAACACCCTTAAAAGTTTTTTAGAAACAAATTTAGATGACAATCCAACAAAATAACCTGTAAATATTCCTATAAAAGTTAAGAATGGTAAATATGTGAAAATTTTAAAATTGTTTAATACTAAACTTGCTACTAATATTTGTCCAATATTAAAAGCAAAAGCTCCTAATTCACTTACCCCTATTAAACTTAATTTACTTGATAGATATTTATAAGAAATTGCCATTGTAACTGCACTAAATACTGTTCCTATAAGACTATAGGGCAATGAACTAAGATTACCTACTACCAATACCTGTAAGAACGACTTTAAAATAGATACTATTAAAGATTCTTTAAAACCAAAGCATATTAAAGTTACTAATATTACAATATTTGACAACCCTAATTTAGCCCCTGGAAAGGGTATTGGAAGAGGAATTATACTTTCAAATAAAGAAATAACCAAAGAAAGAGTCGTTAACAATGATAGAAAAATAAATTTTCTCATTTTAATATATTGTAGCGTCTAAATCCAATAAATCTTTATCGCTTTTTATTTCAATAACCAACCTATTTGGAACACACACTATTATTTCTCCTATATTTTTAATATAACCCTGTTTTACATCTAGTTTATCTGGGCAACTAGCCTCAATAACTCGCACCTTATCCTTATTAATTTCTAAAACATTTTCTCCAAATTTACTTTTTATTGGATATGTTTTTTTAGAAGAATTTCCAAAGGTAATTTGCTTTACTTCTTCTCCGTTTATTTGAACGCTTACATATTTATTTCCACTATTTACATTTGTTAAATTTATTATAAAAAATAATGAAATTGATAAAATAAAAATGAACAAAATCACTATTTTATCGCCTTTTGTCATTATTAACCTCTTTAAATATTCTTTAAATAGTTTATCATTAAAAAATACCTTTTACAAGGTAATAAAAAAGAGAATCCAACGATTCTCCCTTTTAAAAATATATATTAATTGTGAACTAAATCCTTTTTAATATCAAAGGCACCTTCAAAATCCTTTATTGAATTCTGTGGACATTTAACTATACACATTCCACAATTTATACAGATATCTTCATCTATATAAGCTAGATTATTTGTAACAGTTATTGCATCTACAGGACAGTTTCTTTCGCATATTTTACATGCAATACAGCCTACATCGCAACTTGGTCTTACATCTTTACCCTTGTCTAAACTATTACAAAGAACTGCAACCTCTTGCTCATAAGATATTAGTTCAATTAAATTTCTTGGACAAACTGCTATACACATTTCACAGGCTGTACATTTTTCCTTATCAACCTTTGCAATACCATCAATAATATGTAGTGCATCAAATTGACATTGTTCAACACAAGTACCACATCCAAGACAACCATAAGCACAGGACTTATGTCCTCCTTGTAGTGCTTGGTCCGCTCTACAGTCAGGAATTCCAATATATTCAAATTTATCCTTTGCCAATTCTGTTGTCCCTTGACATTTTACATAGGCAACCTTTTTATCTGCAGCTGAGGCATTTGCTCCTAATAGTGCAGATAGTCTCTCTGTTAAGTCTGCACCACCTACTGGACATGCAGATAAAGGTGCACCATCATATATAATTGCATTAGCTAAACCGTCACAGCCGGGAAATCCACAAGCTCCACAGTTTGCTCCAGGTAGCTCATTTCTTACAGCTTCAACTCTTTCATCTACAGGAACGTGAAAAACATTTGAAGCAAAACCAAGAATTATAGCAAAAATTATTGCTAAGACTCCTAACACCCCTACGGCAATTAAAATACTGTTTAAATCCATAGCTACCTCCTATACCAAACCTGAAAAACCTAGAAATGCCATTGCCATTAAACCAATAGCTACCAAAGCAATAGGTACTCCCTTAAAAGCTTTTGGTACGTCTGCAAGTTCTAGTTTTTCTCTAATTGCTGACAGTAAAACTATAGCAATAAAAAATCCTATTGAAGAACCTAAAGCTGATGCAACTGTCTCAATTAAATTATAACCTTCTTGAATATTAGCAATTGCTACACCAAGAACTACACAGTTTGTTGTTATTAATGGCAAAAATACTCCTAATGCACTGTATAAACCCGGTGTCATTTTCTTTAAAACCATTTCAACAAATTGCACTAATGTTGCTATTACTAAAATAAACACTATAGTTTGTGTGTATTGTAAATTGAAACGTTCTAATAAAAAATACTGTATAAAATAAGTTACTATAGAAGCCATTGTAATAACAAATGTTACAGCAAGCCCCATTCCTGCAGCAGTTTCCGTTTTTGTAGAAACTCCTATTAGAGGACAAATACCTAAGAATTGACCTAATACATAGTTGTTTACAAATATATATAATACCAATATTTTAAAAATACTTGATAATAATTCCATTCTTAATTATCCTCCTTTGCTTTCTTCTCTTTTCTACTCATTACAAAGTTAAAAGTTGCTAGTATGCAACCTAAGAGTATAAATGAACCAGGTGCTTGAGCAATAATTCCTATAGGTTTGATTGTTTCCCCAGATAAGAATTCATAGCCAAAAATAGAACCAGCTCCTAATACTTCTCTGAAAAATGCTAAAATAGTTATAACTACTGTATATCCAATTCCGTTTGCTATACCATCCATTATTGATACCAACGGTCCATGACTACTTGCAAATCCTTCAGCTCTTGCTAATATAATACAGTTAACAACTATTAACGGTATGAATATTCCTAATGCATCGTATAGTGGTGGTAAATAAGCTTTAATAACCATATCTACTACTGTTACGAATGTAGCAATTACAACTATGTAGCATGGAATTCTTATATCGTCAGGAATGAAATTTCTAAGTAGTGAAATAACAAGATTTGATAATGTTAAAACCACCATTAAGGATATTCCCATTCCTAAAGCATTAATTACAGATGTACTAACACCTAAAACAGAACATAGTCCTACAAGTTGAATAAGTACCGGATTATTTTTTATAATCCCATCTTTAAATAGTTTCTTAATACTCATAATTTCCTCCTTATATTCCTAGCTCTGATAAAGCTTCTACAGCTCCGTTTAATCCACTAAGAATACCTTTAACAGATAAAGTCGTTCCAGATATTGCTTGAATATCGTAGTCTGTACTAGGATTTGACGCTGATACTATTTCTTGGTCGATTTTATTTCCTACAACCGATGAAATAAACGGCTCTTCTGCAACTTGGCTACCAAAGCCCTTTGTTTCAGAAGATATTAAAACTTTATACCCTAGTATTGTAGCTTCCTTATCTACTCCTATTACAAAGGTAATAGGTCCACCATAGCCTTTTCCGTTGACTTTAAATACATAACCAACTTCTTCTCCACCGGAATAAGCTAAAACTATATCCTCTATATTTTCATTTCCTTCTACAACTTTTGTGTATTTATCCTTGTCAATTTCACTTAAGGATTTAAAATCATCGGCTGTTTCAAAAACTTCCTTAAGTGAATCACTATATTCTTTTGCTTCTCTTTCAGTAACAATAGGAGATGTCATTCCGTTTACTACAGCTAATACCGCTGTTGCAACAGCTGTAATAACAAATAATTTAACTGCTAAAATCACAGTATTTCTCATTATTTCTTACCTCCTTTTCCATATGCCTTAGGAGTTGTAAACTTTTCTATTAATGGTGTAGCCACATTCATTACTAAAATAGAATAGGAAACTCCTTCCGGTAAAGAGCCAAACATTCTAATAGCCGCTGTAATCAATCCACAACCAAGGGCAAAAATCACTTGTCCCTTTTTACTTACAGGTGCCGTTACATAATCTGTAGCCATGAAAAATGCTCCTAAAATTAATCCACCGTATAAAACTTGGTCTAATAATTTATTTGCAGGAATTCCAAAAGCAAATAAAAATACCACGGTTGATAATATATATACCAAAGGTATTCTTATAGATATTACCTTTCTTACTAATAGATACGCAGCCCCTATTAATAGACAAATAGCAGAAACCTCTCCAATAGTACCTGGCATTTTCCCTATAAATGCATCCATTAAAGTAACTGCTTCACCACCACTTAATGGAGTTGCTGTAGAAATAGCATCTGCACCTGGTGCAACGAAATTAGCCATTTCTTTTGGCCATGAAGCCATTAAAGCCGCCCTTGCTGCTAAGGCAGGGTTCATAAAGTTACTACCTATTCCACCAAATAATTGCTTAACTACTACTATTGCAAAAAAACTGCCAAATGCTACCATATAGAATGGTAATGTTGACGGTACGTTAAAAGCTACTAATATACCTGTTACTACTGCCGATAAATCCGTTATTGTACTTTCCTTTTTAGTTATTTTTTGAAAAACAAATTCAGATAACACTGCTGCTGCAACTGAAACCAAAACAAGCATTAATGCTCTTAATCCAAAAAAATAAGTCCCAGCAATTAGGGCAGGTACTAAAGCAATCACTACATCTAACATAATCCTAGAACTGGTTTCAGAAGATCTTATATGTGGTGTTGCTGACACAGTCAAAATATTATCGAAATTTGTTTCACTTACTTTTATATTTTCCTTATCCACAATATACCTCCTTACTTTTTAGTTGATGCTGCTCTAAGCTCTCGTTTTCCATGTCTAATTGCTTCTACTAAAGGACGTTTTGAAGGGCATACGTATGAACATGAGCCACATTCAATACAATCCATTATATTAAGCTTTTCAGCCTCTTCAAACCTATTATTTAATACATTTTGCTGTAAATATAAAGGCATTAGATATACAGGACAAACATCTACACATTTTCCACATTTAATACATGCAGTAATTACCGGTGGTTTTGCTTCTTCCTTATTCATAACAATGATTCCACCATTTGCCTTTAAAGTTGGAGAATCTATTGTAAATTGTGCTTCTCCCATCATAGGTCCACCTATGATTATTTTTCCAGGCTCTTCTTTAAATCCACCACAGTATTCCAAAACTTCTTTTAATGAAGTTCCAACTTTTACAAGTAAGTTTTTAGGGTTTGCAATTGCCGACCCTGTAACGGTGACAACCTTTTCATATAAAGGCTTTCCTAAAATTACCGCATCATATATTGCAGCTGCAGTACTGGAATTTATTACTTGAACACCTTCTTCTGTACTTCTTAATGAAGATGGCATTTTCATTCCTAGTATTGAATCTATAAGTCTTCTTTGGTCTCCCTGAGGATATTTTGTTTTAAGTACACTTACCTTAATTCCACTAAGTTTTTTAGCCTCCTCAGAAACCCTTTTTATAGCTTCCGGCTTGTTGTTTTCAATGCCTATGTAACCGTTTGGAGCTCCCATGGCCTTCATTACTATATCTAAACCTATAACTACTTTTTCAGGATATTCTTCCATTGTAACTTGATCACCAGTTAAATATGGCTCACATTCAGCACCATTTACTAATACATGATTGATTGTATCCTTAGGATTTTTGTTAATTTTCACATGGGTAGGAAATCCTGCTCCACCTAAACCAACAATTCCCGCTTCCCTTACTCTTCTAACTATTTCTTTTGGTTCAAGTTTTGTATAGTCATCGTTATAAGGTTCATATCCAATTTCATTTTTACCATCGGACTCTATTACTATGGCCTTAGTTTTAACGCCACTTACTGTTGTTATTTCTACAATTTGTTTAACAACTCCGCTTACACTTGAATGTACTGGAGCAGTAATTGTAGCATCAGCATCGCCGATTTTTTGTCCAACCTTTACCTCATCACCAATTTTTACTAATGGCTCACATGGAGCACCTGTATGTTGATGAAGTGCTATTGTAACAGTCTCTACATTCGGACCAGTTTCAATTGAATATTTGTTTGTTAATTCTTTAAAGTCGTGCATATGAACTCCGCCTTTAAAGGTTAACTCTCTACTATCCATAACACCCCTACCTTTCTATTTTTACATACTGGTGCAGAGAAAGGGATTTGAACCCTCATGAGTTATCCTCACTACCCCCTCAAGATAGCGTGTATACCAATTCCACCATCTCTGCATGCTGTATATAATACATTATTATATCAAATATTTCTAAAAATTACTTATTAAATCCTTTATCTGAATAAAATAATTGTTTAGCCAAGTTTTTGGAGATTTCTGTATGCCATCTTCTAATTTTGTATCTCCGTAAAGTTTCTTATAAGCTTCATAGTTATTGTTTACTTTAACAATATAATACCTGGCTTCATCAATTGGTATATTTTCCAATCCTTTGCCATTTTTACCAACTATTTCAGTGTCAATCCACTCCTGTACATTTCCCATTCCACCGTTGTAGGCAACAATTGCTAAATCAACATCTTTAAAATGGTTTATTAAGTAGGATAAATAATAAGTTCCTATGTTAATATTTGTTTCCGGATCTTTTAGCATACTTTCATCATAGTCTATTTTCATTTTATCTGTTATCCATTCAGCAGTTTCCGGTACGATTTGCATTAGTCCAATAGCATTCATAGGGGACTGTGCATCTGTCTTAAAGTTACTTTCTACTTTAATTACGGATAATACCAATAGCGGATCTACATTGTATTCTTCAGAATATTTATTAACATACTCCATGTATTCCACAGGTCTGCTGGATGTTCCATAAGCCACTACTGCAAAACTTGCTAAAATTGCAACTATTATTAACGCAAGCAGCAACTTAAATATTTTCTTTATTACTTTCATCTAATCTCTCCGCTATTAAAAATTTTTCTATTTTTAGCTTAAAATCCTCTAAATTTCCATTGTTTTCTATAGTATAATCGACTTTTTTAGAAAATTTACTTGTATCCTCAATATTGTCTATTAAAACCATAGCTTCTTTTCTAGTAATATTATTTCTTTTTATAAGTCTTTCTATTTGTATTTCTTTTTCTATTGTTATTAATATTAGTTTATAATTGTTAATTTTTTTTATTAATTCTTTTTCTACCTTATAATATAAGGGAATTTCAATAAAAATATTGTCATTACTATTGGAAATATACTCAATAATCCTGTCTAATACCCTAGGATGTACTATAGTTTCCAATAGTTGTTTTTTCTCCTCATTATTAAAAACAATATTACCTAATATCTTTCTGTTAATATTCCCATCTACTAGAATAGTATTTCCAAAATTAAGAGTCAACTGTTTTTTCATAGAATCTTCATCATATAATTCGTGAACAATTTTATCTGCATCTATTACTTTAAAGCCTTTTTGTCTTAAAATATTTGAAAAGGTGCTTTTCCCTGAACTAATGGTTCCTGTAATAATAAATATTTTTTTATTTTGATTCATACCAACTATCGCCTATATTAATATCTACTTTTAAATCAACTTTTAATTTTACTGCATTTTCCATAATTTCTTTTAATAGGTTGGTAACTTCTTCTACTTCATCTTCAGTAGCCTCTATAATCAATTCGTCATGAACTTGTAAAATCAACTTAGACTTTAAGTTTTTTTCTTTTAATTTATTGTAAACTTCAATCATTGCAATTTTTATAATATCTGCTGCCGAACCCTGTATTGGAGTATTTAAGGCTACTCTTTCACCAAATCCTCTAATATTGAAATTTTTCGAGTTAAGCTCTGGAATATATCGTCTTCTGTGCATAATTGTTTCAACATAGCCTTGTTCTTTACCAACTTCTACAATTTCTTCCATATATTTTTTTATACCTTTGTAGGTATTTAAATAATTTTCTATATATTCCCTTGCTTCTTTTCTAGTAATATTCAAATCTTGTGATAGGCTATAGTCTCCAATACCATATACAATTCCAAAATTCACTGCTTTTGCATTTGATCTGTCTAAAGAAGTAACTTTATCAAAATCTACATTGAATACTTCCGAAGCTGTTTTTCTGTGAATATCAAGACCTTCTTTAAAAAACTGCAACATTACTTCATCATTTGCCAGATGGGCAAGAACCCTTAACTCTATTTGTGAATAGTCAGCGTCAACTAGTTTTTTACCTTCTCCGGCTACAAAGGCCTTTCTAATAAGTCTACCTTCTTCGGTTTTCACAGGAATATTTTGTAGGTTTGGGTCAATGGAGCTAATTCTTCCTGTAACAGCTATAGTTTGATTAAAGGTAGAATGAATTCTACCGTCTTCTCCAATTAATTTTATAAGTCCATCTATATAGGTAGTAGTAAGTTTTTTTACTGTTCTATATCGTAAAATTCTTTCTATTATCTTATGACTTCCCTTTAATTTATCCAACACTTCTGCATCGGTAGAATATCCTGTTTTAGTTTTCTTAATTACAGGTAATTGTAGTTTATCGAAAAGAACTTCTCCTAATTGTTTAGGACTGTTAATATTAAATTCCATTCCTGCATCTTCGTAGATTTTTTCTTCTAATTCCAGTATTTCCTCGTTGAATTTATCCCCTAAATCCGTTAAATAACCAGCATCTACTTCAAAGCCTTCAACTTCCATACTAGCCAACACTTTAATAAGAGGAAGTTCCACATTAAAGTATAAATCATGCATTTGTCTTTCTTCAATGATCTCTGTCAAAGTTTTTCTTAAATCTTCAGTAACAGACATATACATTCCTATATAATTACCTAATTGTTCTTCTTCAATATCAGCTAAATTTTTCTTTTTCTTTCCCTTACCAAATATTTCTTCATTTGAAAACAAGTCTCTATTTAAATAAAGCTTTGCAGTTTTGTCTATATCGTATGAATTCTTAGATGGATCTATTAAATATTCTGCAACAGTTAAATCCTCATAGGGAACTTTTAAATCGATACCGTTTCTAAGTAAATAATATATATCCGACTTTAAATCGTAACTTAGTTTAGTAATGGAATTATTTTCAAAGATTTCTTTAAAGTCCAGTAGTTCTTTTTCATCTTTTAAAATATATATATATACTTTTTCTTCACCTATGATTTTAAAAGAAAGAATTTCCGGCTTACTATGAATGTAATTACTTCCATTGTAAAATAGATGAAAGGCAAAATCTTTTTTACTCTTCTTTAACTTATCTAATATTTTTGATGAATCTTTAATAAAAACATATTCAAAGTCCTCTTCATATTCAATTTCCTCTGTCGGTAATTTTTTTATAAAGGAATT